>CAMOQM010000008.1 GCA_946622925.1 uncultured Caryophanales bacterium
TATTGCTAAGCATCTTGTAGATGGAGACTCCGGCTATGGCGTCGAGGGGGATGGCTAAGGATATGCCTTTGGACATCTCCGATATCCCAAACCTTTCCTTTATTTGGCTACGGTATACCGGCCATTTGTCTTCCCTTAATATCGATATGACGATCTCTTTCTTCGGGGCAATGGCCGAAGAGAATGAATAGAACTCCCTTGGAGCCGTGCCCTTACCATATTGGATTATGCTGAAATAAGCCTCGTTATCCCGACATAAACCCGCCACCGCCTCGCCTTGTCCGGCGTTAACGATGGTCATGACCAAATAGAGCTGTTTGATGCGATGAGTCGCTTCATAGGGGATGAAATCGCTCATAGGGCCTCCTCCTCTAAACCAAAATGGATGATTTGATCATCGTTTTCTTCAACTAAACGCTTCCTGGCTTTGTTTAAGGCGTGGGATTTGGTCAAAACCGCGGAGAAGCCCATGCCTTGGATAACAATTAAAGGCATCATGGCAACCAAAGCGACTAACCCAAAGCCATAAAGGTAAACGTCCGAACCGATGGTAATGGATAAACCGATACAGAAAGGCAGCACGAAAGTCGAGGTCATTGGACCCGAGGCGACGCCGCCTGAGTCAAAGGCCATCGCGGTATAGATCTTAGGAACCAAGAAGGACAAGATGAAGGCGATGATATAACCTGGGATTAAGTAATAAACGATGGGGAATTCAAAGTGGCAACGGATGACGTGCATGGCAACCGCAACCCCGTTGGAAATGGCCAAAATCCAAAGGACCCGTGACTTCTTAATGGCGCCGTCGGATACCTCTTGGATTTGTTCAACCAAGACGTGGACCGCTGGTTCGGCCAAGACCCCGAATATTCCAAATAGAGCCCCAATACCCATGGCCCAATAGTGAAGATGAGGTTTGCTACCAAGCATAAATCCGACGTTTTGGGCAACCGGCATAAAGCCCCAGCTGACCGCGGTAAGGAAAGAAACCAAGCCGACGTAGGTTAGAACCATGCCTAGGATGATGGAAAGCACCTTTCTCCAGGGCAATTTGATAAATATCAATTCGTATATTAAGAAGAAGGCTAGCAAAGGGCCGACCGATAATCCAACATCGCCCAAAGAACGGACGAAAATGCCAAGAAAACGGGCCCAAACGTCATCGCCGGTCGGGGTATACGGGTAGGTGGTGGGCAGGCCTTGGCCCATCGCCCTCATGATTAAGGAAATGATGATGACGGCCAAGATGGGACCGACCGAACATAAGGCGGTTAAACCGAATGAATCTTCGGAGTTGCTCCCGGATTTACGAGACGCCGATAAGCCTAAACCAAAGCCCAAAAGGAAAGGAACGGTGACCGGTCCGGTGGTGACTCCTCCCGAATCAAAACAAATCGGTAGGAACCTAGGATCGATTAAGTAAATAAGGGTGAAAGCCAGGGCATAGAAAGCTAGGAACATCACCTTTAGGTCTTGCTTTAAAGAGACACGGATTACCCCAACCACCAAAAACAAACCTACGCCTACGCCGATGGCGATGACGATGATAAAAGAAGGCAAACCAATCTGACCAGAAAGCACCGAAAGGTCGGGCTCGGCCACGGTAACCAGGACCCCCAATACGAAGGTCATGATCAATACGAAGACCAAGTTTTTCTTCTTAACCAAGGATCCACCGATGATTTTGCCGACTTCGGTCATGGATTCTTCAGTTCCGGCATTAAATAAGGCCATGCCAAAGACAATCATGATAACGGCGATGGAGAATCCAATCATGGTATTGTCGCTTAATAAATAAGTGTGTCCCGAACCATCGGTAAAATAATCCGGCGCCAAGGCAAAACGGGTGACCAAAAAGAAGACGACTACGACAATCGCGATAGGCAAAGTCGATAGCGCCGATTCTTTAAATTTGCCAAGCCAGTACTTAACGCCGCTTGCCATATTTCCCCTTCTTTCGTGACTCCCCATAGTAATCTATCTTCCGGGCTTTGCCCTTTTTGATTTTGGTTTCGCTGCGGGTATCCCGCTCTTTTTGTTTAGGCTTAGGTGCTTCTTTCTTAACTGAGCCAAACATCAGGGTTTTGAACTCTTGGGGCATCTCGGTCACGAAATGATAGGCCTTGCCGTTATGGGGGTTAGTAAACTTAAGCGAATAAGCGTGCAAGCCAAGTCTTTTAATCGGATCGGCAGGTTCGCCATATTTATCGTCACCTATAACGAAATGGCCTTGGTTACCAAGTTGAACACGGATTTGGTTCTTCCTACCTGAATCAATATGAACATCAAGTAAGCTATAGCCGTTTTTATAGGCGATTTCCTTATAGCTAGTGATGGCCAGCTTACCTTTGGCTTTGTTTTTGGTCACATACACCAAATGCAGGTCGTTTTGGTCTAAATAATCGCGAAGGGTGGCTTCTTTCGGCTCCATTTGACCTTCGACGATCGCGTAATAGCCACGGTCTTTGACAATTTCTTGCCAGGAGTTCTGCAAAGCTTCTTTTACAACGTTGCTTTTGGCGAAAATCAAAACGCCCGAAGTGTCTTCATCCAAGCGGTGGACGACGTAGATACGGTCTTTCTTATTTTTGGAAGAAACATAATCCGAAATAAGACGGTAAGCAGTCCTTCCTTTTTCCCTATCCGAAGCCACGGATAATAATCCCGAGGGTTTGTTAATAGCGATGATATCCTCATCTTCATAAATGATTGGAAGGTCTTTCCGGGTGTGTTTGGTCAAAGGGGTTTTCGAGATCGTAACGACGTCTTCTTTAACTAATGGATAATCAAATTGCGAAACGGGTACCCCATTAACGGCCACGCAATGCTTGGCAAGGATAGTCTTAACGTTCTTCTTAGGAAGTTTGGGGAGTTTGAAATACAAAAAATCAAGCAGGCCTTCCTCAACATAGACCTTATATTCGGTGATGTTGCGAGGATCGACCAAACCTTTGGTGGAACTTGGTTTTTTGTCGTTTTTGTTCATTTGCTTAAGTATTTCTCCAAGGCTTCTAACCTATCCAAGGCCGCTTGCCTTCCCTGTTGGTAGAGCTCTTCTAGTTTTGCTTTGTTGGTTTCGGCGATTCCGACTTTAGGCGGGATGTCGGGACGGATAACGAAGACGCGACCCTGCTCCTCAAGCTCTCGAATCTTCTTCATGCCGTCATTGAAATAAGAAGCCCCGTTAATGTAGGTTTTGATGAATTCCTCGTGGCCTTTATATCTACGCAAGGCCTTACGGGCGGTCTTTTCTTTGACTTTAGGCTGAATGAAGCCTAGTTCCCTAGTGAGGATAATGACGATCTTTTCTACCCCGTCATTAAGCGGCTTCTTATAAGGCACGGGGGCGACTTGGCCGCCATCAAGATATTGCTTGTTGCCGATCTTTATGGGACGGGAATATAAAGGCAAAGAGGCCGAAGCGGCCACCGAGCGGTAGGTGGTTTTCTTATCGGCCACCTTAGGTAAATATTCCTCGTGGCCAGTTTGTAAGCAGGTTGCGCAGGAATAGAACTCGATGGGACTAGAGAAGAAAGCCTCTTCGTTAAAGGGGCATTTCGTCTTGGGAATTGTGTAAAAAAGGTATTTGAAGTTAAAAAGATTGCGGGTAAGTAAGAAGTTACGGACAGAGACAAAACGTTTATCGCGCATTAGCTCGGTGACCACATAATGGCTGCGTCCGATATCTTCGGAAATGTAATTGATTAAGCACAAAGCCCCGGCGCTGGTGCCGTAGACTTTAGAAAAGATAAGGCCCTTTTCGCTTAGTACGTCCAAAGCCCCGGCCGCGAACGCTCCGCGGGTGCCTCCGCCTTGAACAACTAGACCCCCATCAATCATTATGCTTTCCTGCCTTTCGTAGGTAATGTTATAGTTGTTGGGTGAAAAACTCAAAGAAATTATTAATTTCTTCCCTATTTGTCCCATTTTTATTGACTTCATGCGGATGTGGAACCCCCATTTCTTCACAAAAAGGTGAAGGAAATGAAAGTAGTTCTTTGCCCTCTTCTGAACTAAGCCAGTCCTCGGGTCAACTTGGGCCAGTAGACTTCGACATCTATTGCGTTAACGACTTCCATGGTTCAATAAACGAACAGACCAATGGACGTTATTATGAATCGGGCATAAAGAAGTATTTTGGTGACCTCCAAGCCAAGGTGGAAGCTGATCCCGAACACACCATCGTCTTATCCACGGGAGATATGTTCCAAGGCTCTTTCGAAAGCAATTCAAACTATGGTCTATTAATAACCGAAGCCATGAATGCGGTGCCCTTTGACGCCATGACATTAGGGAACCACGAATTCGATTATGGGAGAGATAGACTTAACGCCATAAAAGAGGCGGCCGATTTCCCAATACTAGGTGGCAACATCATTAATCTCCAAGGCGAGAACCTCGAAGAATTCCCCGCCTACACCACTTTCGAAAGAGGCGGTTATAAATTTGGGATTGTCGGGATGATTGGGGAGGGGCAAACCTCCTCCATCACCTCTTCCCATGTTTCGGATCTAGTCTTTGCTAATCCTGAGAAATACGCCTTAGCGGCCTCTAAGTACCTAAGGGAACAAGAAGGCTGCGACGCCATCATCTTGACCCTCCATGACGATTGCTCTTCCTTAACCGATTGGGTCTCCGCTTCTTCCTTAAGCCAGCACTTCGACGGAGTCTTCTGCGGGCATAGCCATACCCGGAACAAAACCAACATCGGAGGCCTTACCGCCTTGCAAGCCTATTGCAATGGCGAGGCCTATTCCCACCTTAGATTAGAGGTTAGCAAAACCGGGGTAAAAGAGCGTTTTGCCGCGGTGGAAAGCGTCACTAATTCATTGCCGGAATCCGAAGAAATAGGGCGGATTTGCGAGAAATATTTTGCAAAAGAGCCATATTTTTCAAAAGCTAACGCCACCGCCGGAACCTTACTTAACGCCAGCTTAAACGCCACCACGGTTTCTGATCTTGCCTGCGTGGCGATTTATGAAAAGGTCAAAGCCGACCACCCTAATCTCCTTTTGGCCATGCAAAATAAACAAAGGGCCAACGTGGCCACCGGCACCGTTGCTTACCGCGACCTCTATAAGGCCATGCCCTTTATGAACAAGGTCTGCGTCGTCGATATCTTGGGCCAAGACATCATCAAAGAAGCCCAATATAACGAGACCTATTCTAGCCCCGACATCACGGTCGATCCCAACCAAGTTTATCGCATCGCCGTTATCGATTATTTGCTTTATCACCAAAACTCGAATAAACGATTTGATTACTTTGACCACTTCAAGACCGAGCAAGGAAAACTAATCCAAACCTATGAAGATGAATACCCGGTCGATTTCGCTTATGACTATATAAAAACCACCCTCGGTGGAACCATCGATGGGCGGGATTATAATGGTAGCCCCAGCAAGGGCTTTAATGTACTTTCGCAAGCATAAAGTCAACCATCGCCTGATTGACTTTTAACGATTCTGGCAAATCCATTTTCGTCAGGTTATGGACGTGGTCGACTTTACGGTTATCGCTGTCTAAATAAAGATAGGTCAAATCTTTTCCTAAGGCCTTGGAATCTTCGTCTAGCAGCTTTGAGTTGAAGCCGATGAAGTCATTACGGCAACTCGATACAAAGATAGGCAAGTTGAATTCCTTAAAGTTAACCCTTGGGCAATGGGCTTTCACCAAATCTAAGTTATCGCATTCCGGCCCAAACATTTGATGCCGGACATATTTGGTAAGGCCTTTGGTCGCCGCCGTATTAACGTAATCATAAACTGGACAACTTAATAAAATGCCTTGGAGATTAAGGTTATCCAAACTTGGTTTGCCTAGGTTTTCTCTAACGTTAGGCAAGGTTAAGGCCTCAGCTAGTAGCAAAGCATAATGGCCACCCGCCGAATCGCCGGTTAGGAAAAGCTTTTCCCCGACCCCATATTCCTTCATATGCGTAGCAAAATGTTGGAACTGCTCATAGATAGCCCCGAATTGTTCCTTTGGCCCGATTTTTCCATTTCCCAAAGGGTAATCTAGCAAAACTATATCGAAGCCTTTCTCCAAAAAGAAATTCATGAAGGTATGGTTATGCCTTCTAGTGGAATAGACATAGGCCCCGCCATGGACGTCGACCAAGGTAATGCCTAATCTATTTTCCGGTTTAGCCAAAATCACATCATAACGGTAGCAATCCTGGCAACCCTCTTCCGGAGCGATATCTAAAAACTTGGTATAGCCTGCAAAGTCCGGCTTATTCGCCACGATCTGATCTCCACTTTTATTGAGGTAGTGTTTGATTATTTTAAGGACCAGTCTATTTACTCTCATCTTAAGACTCCTAATTTATAAAGGGCGTTAGCTAGACCATCTTCCCCAATTGGATCGGTAACGTAATCGGCGGCCTGTTTAACCTCGTCTCGCCCATTTCCCATGGCTACGAAGAAAGAAGAATCCCGCATCGAGATATCCTGGAAATCATCTCCAAAGGAGATGGTCTCTTCTTTACTCACTCCGATTTCTTTTAGGATATAGGCGATTCCTTCGCCTTTTAGGTGCTGGCTAGGCATGATGTCTAGCCCATAATCATGGAAACGATAAAAGCAAAGATGAGGGAGCAGCTTTTTAAGTTCTTCATCATGATTGTCCGGAGCGAACAACAGGGTCCCAGTGCATTGGCCATGGCTATATTTTCGGATTGGGGGCACCGCATCGGCGTAGTCGGCATGGTAACGTTCCAAATATTCGTTGCCTGGGGCGATAAGGAATCTGGATTTAGGGGTAACGACCTCCATGGTCAAAGAATTCTTATGGGCATAAGAGCAAAGCTTTCTAACGTCCTTTTCTTCCATAAGGATCTTTAAGACATATTTACGGCCCACCACGGCGATGGCTCCAGAACTAGAGATATATCCATCCCATTTGATACCGAGGTCGAAAGTCCCGAATTCAACTTGGCTATGATAGGGTCTAGCTGAACATAAAAACACCTTCACGCCTTGCTTCTTTAAGGCTTTGATGGCCTCTATTCCGGAAGCGACGAATTCCCTCTTTTTCCAGTTATAGAGGGTGTTATCTATGTCGAAGAAGGCCGCTTTGACGTTCATTTCTTTAATTCCTCGTTAATGGCAAGCATCACTTTTTGTCTCACCTTGGTTATTTTGCGGTCATAGGTTAGCAAGCCGTTGGTCTCGCCTTCAACGTCGCATAATTGGGTCAAGACGGCGACGGACAAGCCTTTTTCCTTAAGCGGAATGACTTGCTTGCGATAAAGCTTCGTCAGCTTGTTCTCGAGTTCTTTTTGGTTTTTGACTCGACCATAGCTAAAGTTTTTCTTGCTTTCGGTATGTTCTTCGATCCTTAGCGAATAACCGCCAAATTCGGTCAAGGACAAGATGCGACCTTGGGCGGGCTTTAGTCTTATCTTTATAAAATAAACGTGATGGGAGGAGAAGTCTCCAGCCCCTTGGTCGAACCAACCCGAAGTCGAATCGATAAGCCTAGTCGAATCTAGTTCCCTTAGCTTTTTGGTTAATCTAACGGATTCAAATTGGCCCCAGCCTTCATTAAACAAAGTCCAAATGGCGATACAAGGGCAATTCTTCAATCTTTCGACGGTTCCTTCCATTTCCTTTTCAAAGAAATCCCGGCCGGCTTGGTTTTTTCTACCTAGTCGCTTCATGGATTTGGTGTCATCGAATTTAAAGGGAATGATGGGGGCAAAAGCGATTAGGAAGTCATTATATTTAGCCCCTCCATTAACGAAGTCTTGGATGACGATCATGCCAAGGCGGTCGCAATGGTAATACCAACGCATCGGCTCAATCTTAATATGCTTTCTAAGCATGTTAAAACCTAGGCTTTTCATGGCCAAGATATCATCGACCATCGCTTTATCGGTTGGGGGAGTTAATCCCGATTCTGGGAAATAACCCTGATCTAAAACCCCAGTTAGGAACAAAGGTTTGTTATTAAGGGCGAAAACCTCGTGCCCATTAACGTTTACCTTCGAAAATTTACGTAATCCGAAATAAGAATGGACCGTGTCGGAATTGACGCTAACTTTAATATCGTAAAGGTCCGGCGTTTCCGGCGTCCAAGGTTTAACGATAGACAAAAGCAAAACAACTTTGTTGTCCTCGTTTAGCGAACCGGAAGCAACCATCTTTCCATTGAAGGCTACCTCGACTTTCGAGGATATAGGTTTACCTTCGAATTTAACGCCGATTTCCACCGCCTTTTCATCAAATAAGGGAACGATGTTCAGGGATTGGATGACTTGGTTTGGCACCCCTTCTAGCCACACGCTTCCCCAGATTCCCGAAGTCGGGGTATACCAGATGGTTTTGGGGTTTTCGGCTTGTTTGCCGCGAGGATATATTTCCGAAGTTGTATCGTCACTAACTTCAACCCGAATATGGTTTTCCCCTTTTTTAGCTTCTAAACAATCCACGGTGAAAGGAAGATAACCGCCTTCATGGTGATAGATATGAATGTCGTTTAAATAGACATCCGCCACTTGATCGACGGCTTCGAAATGAAGTAACACCCGTTGCCCGGTTAACCCTTCTGGTAAAACGAATTTCTTGTTATAGACGAGTTTATCGGTGGGTTTGATCCGCCGTTTGACATTCGAAGCCAAGGTTTCGACGGCGAAAGGCACCACGATTTCCCCATCATAGGAGGTTGAACCGTCGTCAGCGAGGATTTGGAGTTCCCAGATTCCGTTTAAAGAAAAATAGCTATCCCGCCTAAATTGAGGGGTGGGATATTCGCTTAAAGGCGAATTCTGGTCGATTTTTCTTCCTTCGAAAGTCTGCATGGGTTTATTGTATCACGGAGAAGGAGTTTACTAGTAAACAAGCTCAAACATGCCCCGGAAGAAATTCGCCACCTTGGAAGTAAGTGGGCTTAGCAAGTCCTACAAAGAGGGGAAAACCCTAACCCCCGCCCTCGTCGAGGCGAGTTTTCGCATCTTTCCCGGAACCTTAAATATCCTCATCGGGCCTTCGGGCGCCGGCAAGACGACTTTGCTAAATATCTTAGGTGGAATGGATAACGCCGATGCGGGCTCAGTGGAGGTCGATGGCAAACAAATCATCGGACTTTCCGAAAAAGAATTGTCTGCTTACCGTCGCGATAAGGTTGGCTTTGTCTTCCAATCCTATAACCTCATGCCGAATTTGACCGCTTTGGAAAACGTCGGATTGGCTACCGATTTGAAAGAGGATTCTATCGACCCTAGCTTAGCCTTAGAAATGGTGGGTCTTTCCCATAGAAAGAAAAACCTGCCAAAACATCTTTCCGGCGGAGAGCAACAAAGGGTTTGCATCGCTAGGGCCATCGCCAAAAACCCGGCCATCCTGCTTTGTGATGAGCCAACCGGGGCTTTGGACTATGAAACCGGGAAAGAGATATTGGGGCTACTTGAAGAAATGGCCCATACCCAAGGCAAGACCATTTTAATCGCCACCCATAACTCCGCCTTAGCTAGATTTGGCGACCATTTATTGGAGATAAAAGACGGACGCATCATCAAAGACCAGCAAAACGGCAAACCCAGGAAATTAAAGGACATCGTTTGGTGAAAAAGGACAATTATCTTAAAAACGTATTTCGCACCCTTTTCTCCAACAAGGGTCGTTTCTTAGGAAACTTCGCGGTCTCCTTGCTTTCGGTATTGATCACCTCGGGACTCGGCGTTTTACCTAATGCCTTTAAAGAGTCTTACCTCAAAAACTACGAGGTCCAAAAAGTCCCCGACATCATTTTAACTAGCAAAGCCAAAACCGGTTTTACCCAAGAACAAATCGATAAAATCCTTACCTATCCAGAACTTGAAAGCGCCGAGACCTTGCTTTCAATGGATACCGAGCTCGAAGGCAAATACTATCGTTTCTATATCCGCGATTTCCAAAACGGGAAAATGGATATCCCTAATCTCACCCAAGGTAAGATGCCTTCTAATAAAGGCGAGGTTCTGGCCTTAAGCGGAAACAACGTTAGGGATAACCTCAAAATCGGGGATAAATTCACCTTCCCCACGATGTCGCTATTTTCCTTAACCGATATAACCGTCGTCGGGCTTGGGGAATCGCCTCTATACGCCCATAATGGTGGGAACCGGGTTAGGTTAGAAGACGAAAGCAACAAGAGCAACGTGGCAGCGATTTTCTACGTCGATAAGCGTTACGTGTATTCTTTTTTGGACAAATGGAAAAGCGATATCTATATAAGTTTGCCGACCCAGCATAAATACATGACTCCCGAATATAAACATGAAATGGAGCGTAAGCGGGATGCCCTTGTCGAATATATCGGTGGTAAAGAGAAGGCGGTTGGTTTGACCTTAGAAGAAAACGAATCCTATGCCCTATATTCGAACTACACCGATAAGATTCGCCTCATCAGCTATATATTCCCCCTCTTCTTCATATTAGTTGGGGCCTTGGTCAATTCGATTACCGTCAATAGGTTGGTCCAAGATGAACGCTTACAAATCGGAACCTTCGTCAGCTTAGGCGAGCCAAAACACTGGATAATCGGCAAATACACCGCTTTTTCCTGCGTTTCGGTGGGAGTCGGTGCCTTGGTTGGCTATTTTGCCGGGGCTTCAGCTTTGCCCCCGGTGGTTTTGCCAGCCTATGCCTCGGTATTTAGGATGCATGGCATGGTTTGGGATTTCTTTTCCATTGTGGGTATATTCACTTTCCTCGCTTTGTTTTTGCTTGCTTACGTGATCACCGCCTTGACCGTTTGGCTCTACCTTAACGAAAAACCCGCCCGCCTACTTCACGAAAAAGCCCCTAAACCCGGCAAGCGGATCCTTTTAGAAAGAATTGGGTTTATTTGGAAACATCTTTCTTTCTCGATTAAGTCCATGTTCAGGAATATCTTCAGGTTAAAAAAGAATTTCATATTGACCTCATTGGCGGTTGGGGGTTCGACGTTGCTGGTTTTCGTGGGCTTTAGCTTACTTAACGTTTCGGACGCTTTGGTTAATGACGAATTATTCAAAACCGTAGCTTCCTCGATGGGTACCATTTCCACCACAATCATCATGCTAGCGGTCGCTATGGCGGTGGTTATCGTCTATTTGCTAGCCAATATGAATATCGAGGAAAGGAAACGGGAAATCGCCACCTTAAAGGTCCTAGGTTACCACGAGAACCAGTGCTGCATGTATTGCTTTAGGGAAATCGGTTTGGTCGCGGCCTTGGCCAGTTTGATCTCGCTTCCCATCGACGCTTACATTACCTCTTGGGTCTTTACTTTCCTTGGCTTTGGATCGCTATCCGACGTTAAATGGTGGAGCTATGTCTTATCCTTCGTGGTAATTCTTTTGGCGACCGCCATCGTCAACTTGTTGTTAATCCACCGTATATCCAAAATAGATACCACCACTTCATTGCAGACCACCGAATAAAGGAGACGTATATGGAAATTTCCAAGATCCAAAAAATCATCGCCCAAGAAGGGGCGGAAGCCTGGGTGCTGGTCGATTATGAAAACCGTAACCCCAATTTAGTCGCTTTCTTAGGCGAGAAAATGCTAACCAGGAAAATCATCATGGTGATTCCCGCCCAGAATAAGCCATTCTTGATTACCCACGCCATAGACACGGTTTATCTCCAAGACGAAAAGACCCTCGCTAATTTCGACTTATGCGTCTACCACACCTGGCAGGAAATGCTAAGCCTCGAAAAAGAAAAGATTGGCGTCTTTAAAACCGTTTTAATGGATATTTCCGAATATGGCTTATTGCCGCGCGCTTCTTTGGCCGACCATGGATCGGTAGCCTATATCATGGGTTTAGGGGTTAAGGTGCTGCCTTCCGCTAACTTGCTTCAATTGACCTCCGCCATCGTGGGACACGAAGGATTATTAAGCCAGCAAAGAGCCTGTGCCACCTCGTTAAAAATCAAAGACGAAGCCTTTGCCCTCATCGCCCAGGAAATCAAAACCAAAGGGGAATCCGATGAACTCAGGATTCAAGAATACATCGCCAAAAGATATGACGAAGAAGGTATGGTTTATGACGAGAAACCTTTGGTCGCCATCGGACCAAACGCCTCTAATCCCCATTACACCCCCACGCCTGAATCCCATAGCAAAATAAAAGAAGGCGACGTTGTCCTCATCGATATGTGGGCCAAATATAAAGGCAAAGGGGAAGTCTATTCCGATATTACCTGGATGGGTTATTGTGGTAGAAGCGTGCCCAAGGTCGTGGAAGAGCGTTTTAACTTAGTTAAAGCCGCTAGAGACGGGGTTATCGAATTCTTATCCCGCGAGCTTCCTAAGCGGGTTGTGGAGGCCTATGAAGCCGATGATGTGGCCAGAGAGATAATCACCAAAGGCGGATATGGGGAATATTTCATCCACCGCGTTGGCCATAACATCGCCGACACCGAATCGCCCCATGGCCCCGGCGCCAATTTGGATAATTACGAATCCCATGATTTTAGAAGGCTAGAAGAAGGCACCTCCTTCTCGGATGAGCCAGGAATTTACGCACCTGATTTTGGAGTAAGAAGCGAGACCGATCTCCATATAGAAAATGGCCACCTAATCGTAGTAGGCGGCCTGCAGGATAAAGTCATTCCGATATTGGCGCTAGAAGATTAATCCATCCGATTAAGCAAATCCCGGATTTCGTTGATTTTATTATCCCTATCCTCTTCGTTAGCGGCGTGTTTTAAACAATGGTCCAAGTGGGCCGAAATAATCTCCCGGTTGGCATTTTTAAGCATGGCGATGGAAGAAAGAATCTGGTTAGAAATATCGATGCAGTAGGCATCCTCATCCACCATTTTAAGGATGCCGTCCATCTGGCCCCTAACGATGGAGAGTTGGCGCTTTACTTTGGCGTGATCGGCTTTCATGCGATTTTCCCTTTGTATTTATAGCCGGCGCCACTGATGGCTTGTTCGAGAACTTTGTCAGATAAATCCGTCTTGGTTTTGATGGCTACTTTCTTATTGACAAGGTCAACCTTGGCCGCGCTAACGCCTTCAAGCTTTTCTAAGGCCTCTTTAACATGGGCGGCGCAGTGCTCGCACATCATTCCTTCTACGGAAATGACGATGGTTTTGTTTCCAAACATAGTGTTTACCTCCTATTCGTAAATCTTTGTTTTGAAAAGTCTAAGTCTAAGCGCGTTCAAGACAACGGTCACCGACGATAGCGACATCGCGATGGATCCAATCATCGGGGTTAAAACCAGATGGGATTGGCTACCCGTAAACCAGTTAGGAGGAACGCTTACTCCATATAAGGCCCCGGCGGCTAAGGGGATAAGGATAATGTTATAGAAGAAGGCCCAGGCCAAATTCTCTTTGATATTAGTAACGACCTTCTTGCTTAATTCGATAACCGAAACGACGTCTTTAGGATCGTTCCTAACCAAAACGATGTCTGAGCTTTCGATGGCGATATCGGTGCCGGCCCCAATGGCAATGCCCACATCGGCGCAGGTTAGGGCCGGGGCATCGTTAACCCCATCGCCTACCATAGCCACCTTCAAACCCTGTTTTTGAAGCAAGGAAACAACCTCTTCTTTTTGGGAAGGAAGGACCTCGGCATAGACCATATCAACCCCAAGAAGGGAAGCGATGAAATTAGCCGTAACTTGGTTGTCTCCGGTGAGAATTCCAACTTTTTTACCAAGTTTTTGCAAGGTTTTAACCGCGGATTTGGCATTTTCTTTGATAGAATCGGCTAACCCAAATACCGCCACGGGAACCTGGTTAAGGCTAACGTAAATAACGGTGTTTCCTTGACTAGCCCAGGAAGCGGAAACCTTCTTTAATTCGGAGATGTCGATATTAGCTTCTTCCATCATCGCGGCGTTGCCGGCGAGAAGCTTTCCGCCTTCGACCCCTTTGCCAGGATGGTTGATAAAAGAGGAAGGTTCAACGAAGCTAACGCCTTTCTCTTTTGCATAATTTACGATAGCCTTGGATAAGGGGTGCTCGCTTCTAGCTTCGACCCCGGCGATCAAAGGAAGGAGTTCTTCTTCCTTAGCGAGGAAATGGTGGTTGACGACCGCTAACTCGCCTTTGGTTAAAGTTCCGGTTTTATCAAATAAGATAACGTCGACTTTTTCCATCTTCTCAAAGGCTTCGGCCGATTTAATGAGCAATCCGTTTTCCGCACCTTTGCCGGTTCCGACCATAATCGCAACCGGAGTGGCTAAGCCTAAAGCGCAAGGACAAGAGATAACCAAAACGGAAACGGCGAGCTGGAAAGCCAAATTGACGTCAGGCCGGGCTCCATTATCAACCGGACCGACTCCGGTCAAGATTAGCCAAGCCACAAACGAAATCAAACTTAGCAAGATTACGCTTGGGACGAAGATCAACGAGATTCTATCTGCAAGTCTGGCAATGGGGGCTTTGGAATCGCTAGCCTGTTGTACCAAGTCAACGATTTTGCCAATCGTGGAATCTTTGCCAACCGAAGTTACTTTGAAAATAAAAGTCCCATCCCTATTGACGGTGGCGCCGACGATTTTGGCGCCTTCGCCTTTATAAACAGGCAAGGATTCGCCGGTGATCGACGATTCATCGACTTCCCCATAGCCAGAAGTTACGACCCCGTCGGCGGGAATGGCCATGCCGGGCTTAACCATGACTAGATCCCCTTCTTGTAATGATTCGGTAGGAACTTCAACCGCTTCATCCCCTTTCATAAGCAAGGCGGTGTCTGGGGTTAATTCCATCAAAGACACGATCGAAGAAGTGGTCTTATCGGTGGCTTTGGCCTCGAAATATTTACCCAAGGAGATAAAAACCGGAATCATGGCCGCGGATTCGATATAGATATTCATCGAAAGTTTCATGACGGTCATTGAATCGCCATTAACCTGGGCGACGACCATGGCAACCAAGGCATAGATTCCATAGATGATGGATACCGAGGAGCCTAACGCGACCAAAGCGTCCATGTTGGGGTGAAGTTTGGCTAAGGATTTATAACCAGAAACGTAGTGATGGAAATTTAGCGCCACAATCGGAACTAAAAAGACGAATTGGGCCACCACGTTAAGAATGCAAATCAAAGGCATATAAGGCGAAGCGTCGATGGCTTCCATAATAGGTGGGATCATCGGGCCCATGGAGAAAACCATTAAAAGCAGTAACAAAACGATGCTAACGATTAATTTATTCCGCCTAACCCTTAATTCGGCTTTCCTTTTTTCCACGATTTCCTTTATGGAACGGTTAACGAAAATTGAACAGCCATATCCGGAAGAAGAAACGGCTTGGATGATAGCTTCCTCGTTAACTTTGGAATCGTCATATTCGACGACCATCGATTTGGATAACAAAGAAACGTTGACCGCGGATACCCCGTCTAATTTGGCGACCGCCCGATTAACATTGGCTTGGCAGGCGGCACACATCATGCCCGTGACTTCGAATTTACGTTTCATAGATACCCCCGGGGGGTATTATATACCTTATATTTATTTTAGAAAAGAAAGAAGCCCAGGGGAGGGGTTTCCCGGGCTTCTTCTGAAAGGAGTCGTCCCTGCAGACGGGACAATTATATGGGGGCCTAATTGATCTCGACGAAGTGGGCCTTGGCTTCTTCTTTGAGCTTGGGGACTTCGATTTCCAAGACACCGTTTTCGAAATGGGCTTTGATGCCCTTTTCATCGATGCCTTCCATATAGTAGGAACGGCTGGCGGTACCGGCGAAACGTTCGCGGCGGACGAAGGTTTTCTCTTTCTCTTCGGCGGTCTTGACCTCTAGCTTAAGATAGGAATCTTCATAAGATAGGGTGATGTTTTCCTTGGTTAAACCAGGGAGATCGACGAATAAGCGATAGCCGTTTTCTTCCTCGACGATATCGGTCTTCATGGATAAGACGCCATAGTTATTAGAATTCTCGCCTTCCTTCATGGCATCTAAGAGCGGACGGAACAATGAATCCCAGTAAGTGTTAGAATTGCAGTACATACTAATTACCTCCAAATGTGGTTTGTTTAGCACTCTTGCTTTTCAAGTGCTAACCATATAATACAACCAATTTTGGCACTGTCAATAGTTGAGTGCTAAATTTTTACGTTTTTCTTTTCTTCCTCAATTTCTTTCGATGATATCTGAACTATTCTTTCTTCAACTAGGCTTTTTCTCCCTAAAAAGTTAGGGGTAAAGTAAACTGGCATCTTCATTTTTTCGGCAACCCGATCGGCGATAACATCATTAAGCGCCTCCAAAACATTGTCCACGCTTTGGCCGATGCTTCCCTTAATCCATGTTTCATATATCGTGTGCGCAAGATCGCGGTTTTCCTCCTCGTATTCATCGTCATCGATGCCTCTCCATAGCCCCCGATCAAACAAAAGCGAACTATAGAAAGTTATCTTGCTTTTGGCCTCCTCATCCATGGGATATTCATCTTTCTTTGGATAAAGGTAATAGCAGTCATCCCCGATTGTGTTGATCATGAAGTCGATGAATTTTTGCTTTTCGATTTGGTAATTGAACATAAATTAAAAGCTCCTTAATAACCTATACGGAATCAAGGAGCCAAAATGGGAAATTTTTTATTCATCCTTCATCGTGGGGAAGAGCAATACCTCACGAATCGAACGGGTGGAGGTGAATAGCATCACCAAGCGGTCGATGCCTACCCCAATGCCACCGGCCGGGGGCATGCCATAACGCATGGCATCGAGGAAGTTGAGGTCCATATCCTCGGCTTCGTCATCGCCTCTGCCTTTGGCAGCTAATTGAGCCTCGAAGCGGCTCTTCTGATCGAAGGGATCGTTAAGTTCGCTGTAGGCATTGCCGAATTCGGTGCCGCCGATGAAGAGCTCGAACCTTTCGACGAACCTGGGGTCGGATCCTTTTTTGGTTAAGGGCGAAACTTCAATCGGGTAGGTGTGGATGAAGGTCGGTTGGAGAAGGGTCGGTTCGACGAATTCGTCGAAGAAGGCCTGGATGATATAGCCAACGGAATTCCAAGAATCTTGGAGTTCAATATGGTGTTCTTTGGCAAGTTGCTTAGCTTCTTCAAAGTTCATTTCTTGTGTGAAGTCGATGCCGGTCTTTTCTTTGATGGCATCGGTCATAGAAACCCAGCCAAAGGGCTTGGATAAATCGATTTCGACGTCTCCCCAGAACACCTTATCGCTTCCAATTACATTGGCGGCGATGGATTTGAATAGACCTTCGGTCCATTCGCGCATGGATTGGAGGTCGCCATAAGCTTGATAAAGTTCAATGGTGGTGAATTCGGGGTTATGGTAGGTATCGATGCCTTCATTACGGAAGATGCGTCCGATTTCATAGACCCTATCGATACCGCCGATCATGGCCTTTTTAAGGTTGAGTTCGGTGGCGATACGGAGGAAGAAATCCTTGTCTAAGGAATTATGATGGGTGATAAAAGGACGGGCGGCCGCTCCGCCTTTGACGGAGGAAAGGATCGGGGTTTCGACTTCGATAAAGCCAAGGGCGTCGCAATATCTACGGATTTCCTTTACGATGGCCGGGCGAAGCATGGCGATCTTCCGAGAATCGTCATTGACGATCATATCCAAATAACGGTGGCGGTACCTATCTTCGGTATCGGTCAAACCGTGGAACTTTTCGGGTAAGGGTTTAAGGCATTTGGAAATGTGGGTGAACT
Organism: uncultured Caryophanales bacterium; assembly: GCA_946622925.1. Lineage (GTDB taxonomy): Bacteria > Bacillota_I > Bacilli_A > RFN20 > CAG-826 > Alloenteromonas. The sequence goes on from CAMOQM010000008.1 coordinate 17,627, forward strand.
TTTCAACGTGGATGGTTAACTCACCGGTCCTAGACTTCATCAAGGTGCCTTTTAAGCCAACGATGTCGCCTAAATCGGAGAGTTTAAAGACGGAATAATCGTGTTCTCCCAAAACGTCGATTCCTAACCAACCTTGAATCTTGCCATATTGGTCTTTTAAGTTGACGAAAGCGGCTTTGCCCATTCTACGAATGGCCATTAAGCGGCCCGCCACATCGACGACGACTTTCTTTTCTTGGAGGTCTTCGGCGCTGCAATCTTCATATTTGGCGCGGATATCCTTAATCGAATCGGTGAAATCATAACGTTTGCCAAAGGGCTCAACGCCTAATTCACGGTATTTGGCAAGTTTGTCGAAGCGTACTTGCTCTTGGTCGGTTAGTTTTTCTTCCATGGGTAAAACCTCCAGTGGCATAGTATAGCCGATTAGGCTTTTCTTGTAATGTTAAACATTAAAAGAAATGCAAAT
>CAMOQM010000009.1 GCA_946622925.1 uncultured Caryophanales bacterium
CGTTATCTAATTCGTAGAAGGCCCCACCGATACCGGCGATGGCCCCACCGATGATAGTGGCGATATAGCGATATCTATTGACGTTAATGCCCGCGGAATCGGCCGCGGAAGCATTTTCGCCCACCGCTCTTAGATTCATGCCTAGCCGCGTCTTTTGGATGATGATGGCGGCGGCGATAGCCACCACTACGCCTAGATAAGTAAACCAGCTTTGGGAGAAGAATATCTGCCCAAACCAGCCCGCCCCTTCATAACCTGGGAAAGCGTGTTGCAAGGCTAAACCAGCCTCGGCCATCCTATCGGTGTTGATGGTGCCGATGAAGAAGCAAGCCACGCCTACCCCAAAGGTGGTTAAGGTTAGACCGGTGACGTTTTGGTTGCAGTGTAAGGTGACGGTGAAGAAAGAGAAGATGGCGCCCCCGACCGCGCCAAAGATAATGGCGAATATCACGGGGATGAAGAAGATTAGGAAAGGATTAAGCGGAGCGCCGGCAGGCAAGGAATCTAAATAGATCCTCTCACCTAAGATTCCACCTAAGGCGCCTAAATACATGATGCCCGGAGTGCCCATATTAAGGTGGCCGGATTTCTGGTTGATGATTTCGCCAGTCGCCCCAAAGAGGAAGACGGTAGCAAACTTAATGGCCATGGCGAAGAAGGAAACGAGGTAACTCATAACGATTCCACCTCCGTTTTCTCTTTATGGTGCATCTTGATTTGATAACGGGAGAAGAATTCGCAAGCGATGATGACGAAGAAGAAGACCCCCGTGCAAATGGCCGAGAATTGGGTCGAGGAGATATTGACGGCCGAAGCCGCGGTTCTCGTGCCTTGGTCCATGACGGCGGAAAGGAAGGAGAACAAAGCTATCTCCAGCGGCTCGAAGTGGCCTAGCCAGGCGATCAAGACACCGGTAAAGCCCTTGCCGCCGACGATCGTGGCATTGAAGGATTGGTTAACGCCACAGACGATCAACCAACCGATGGTTCCAAATAAAACCCCGGAAACCGCCATGGTGCGAAGCATGACCTTATTGGCGTTAATTCCAACATAAGCCGCGGTATCCCTAGATTCCCCAACGATGGAGACTTCATAGCCGTGTTTACCCATCTTGATGTAGAAATACATGCCGATGAAGATAACGATGGCCAAGATTACGGCTAAGGTACCCGTGTTATCTAATATCGAGGGGAATATGCCATTAGATAAGACGCCAAAGGCCATCGAACCGTTCTTAACCCACAAGGAAATCATCATGGCGGATAAGACGGTGGCGATATAGTTCATCATCAAGGTAAACAAGGTTTCGTTGGTGTTGAATAACGCCTTGAATATGGCCGGGATTATCGTCCATATGGTAGAGGCGACCTGGGCCCCAAGCAAAGCCAAGATTAGCACTAAGGCATTAGGTAAGTCAGGATTAAACCTAGCAATGCCAGCCGCGGCTAAGCAGCCTACTAATATCTGACCTTCGGCCCCGATGTTCCAGAACTTCATCTTAAAGGCCGGGGTCAAGGTAATGGCGATTAATAGCAACAAGGAGAAGGTAACCAATAAGTCGATGACGGTCGAGATATCGGAGAAATCGAAGCAGCCCCTGAATAATTCATGGAAGAAGGTTCCAAAGGAGCCAGGTTTTAAGATGGTGCAGACCACGCCGGCTAAGAAGAAGGCTAGCAAAATACCGCCCGCCCGGATGGCCCAATATTTCTTTTTGGAGAAGCCAAGGCGCTTAGTGACGTAGAAGGGGAAATTCAATGATCTATGCTTGGACTTGGGTTTCATTGCCTTCCTCCTTTCTAACCGTCTTGGTCATCAATAAACCAAGTTCTTCCTTGGTGGTGGTTCTACTATCGACGATGCCGGCCACCTTGCCTCCAGATAAGACAAGGATCCTATCTGAAATGGCAAGAAGAACGTCAAGATCTTCGCCGACGTAGATAATCGCGGTTCCGTTTTTCTTTTGTTCGTCGAGGAGGTTATAGATTTGGTAAGAGGAATTGATGTCCAAACCCCTAACCGGATAGGCCACCATCAAAATCTTAGGATGAGAAGAGATTTCACGGCCCACCAAGATCTTTTGGATATTACCACCACTTAACTTACCGACCTCGGTATTTAACGAAGGAGTGACAACCCCAAGTTCCTCAACGACACGTTGGGCTAACTCTTTGGGTTTTTCCTTCTTTAGCAAACGCCCCCTGCCCTTCCGGAAGGAACGTAAAAGCATGTTATCGATGATATCCATATCGGCGACTAGTCCCATGCCTAACCTATCTTCGGGAACATAGGATAACTTGATACCAAGGTCCCTGATCTCAATCGGCTTCTTGGTGGTCAAATCGATGATCTCGTCTTCATAGAAGATGATCTCTTCGTTATTGACCATCTCGATGAGCTTCTTGTTATGGATATGGGTAAGATCGGCTTTGGTGCCGTCTTTAAAATGGAATTTGCCTTCTTTGGCAAGTTCCCTAATCTGTTTGATGTCTTTATGGAAGAAGGTAACGGGTTTTTCCTTCTTGGGGTTAATGAAAGTTATTTCCCCACTCTTATGGTGGGCTAAACCAGATAAGGCATTAAGCAAATCTTTTTGGCCCGAGCCGGAAATACCGGCGATACCGAGAATCTCTGATCCATGGAGAGTAAAGGTAACGTCATCTAAGGCTTTATTGCCTTCCCCGTCTAAGACGCTTAAATTCTTAACGATTAAGCGGTCACCGGTGGTCGGCAAGGTGGAACGATGAATATTTAATTCGACCTTCTCACCAACCATAGCATCGGCAAGGGAGGCTTCGGTGGCTTCTGAGGTCTTCACGGTTCCGACATATTCGCCCTTCCTTAAGATGGCGATACGGTCGGAAATCTCCAAGACCTCGTTAAGTTTATGGGTGATGATGATAACCGTTTTGCCATGTTTCTTCATGTTACGGATGACATCGAAGAGATGAACGATTTCCTGTGGGGTCAAAACGGCGGTCGGTTCATCTAGGATTAAGGTATCGACGCCTCTAAAGAGGACCTTGACGATTTCGAGGGTCTGCTTTTCGGAAACAGACATATCATGGACGCCTTTATAGGGGTCGAAGGAGAATCCGTAACGCGCGCACATGGCTTGGACGTAAGCCACGGATTCTTTGATGGAAGCGCGGGGGAAGGTTCTGGCCGAAGGGATCTCACCAAGGTTTTGATAGATGGCGAGAAGCTCTTTCTTAGAAAGACCAAGCACCACGTTTTCGATGGCGTTAAAGGCCTCGACCAGCTTGAAGTGCTGATGGACCATACCGATGCCATGGGCATAAGCGTCGCGAGGGGAATGGATCTTGACTTCTTCCCCGCGGATGAAGATCTTACCTTCATCTTGCTGATAGATGCCATCTAAGACATTTAGCAAGGTGGTCTTCCCGGACCCATTTTCGCCTAGGATGGACAAAACCTCTCCCTGTTCGATGGACATGGAGACATGGGAATTGGCAACGACTTTGCCGAATACCTTGGTGATGTTCTCTAGGCGAATATATTCCATGGGGGTCCTTTTAAAAAACGGGTTGACGGATGGCCGCCAACCCGGTGGATTTTAACTATTGGTGTTGGCGTTTAGCTCGGTGATACCGTCGATTCTAACGTCGAAATAGGGAGCGGAACGAAGGGAAGATTCATCAAAGAAGGTGATACCGCCTTCGGTCTTAATGACATTGGTGTCGGGTTTATAGTCGCCCATATCGTCAACGTCGGCTTTATATTCGGTAAGGTGCTGACCCTTAACGGTGAAGTTAGCGCAGTCGAAGACGCGACGGGTCCTAGCGATTAATTCGCCCTTAACCCTTTCAAGGGTGACCTTATCTTCGGCGTTAGCGGAATCGTAGATGACGGATTCGGTACCGATGGTGCCGGTCCAGTTGTTATTGACTTCGCCTTCGATCGCCTTGCCATCGAACATGGAGTTAACGACGGCGCAGTAATAAGGAGCCCAGTCGATCTTGGAGTAGGCAACGTAGGTCTTGGGGCATTCGGTGCCAGTGGGGATATTGTAGGTAACGTTAGGAACGTTCTTTTCTTCACATTCACCCGGGGCGCCCATGGAGTCGGCGTGCTGGGAGATGATGGCGGCACCTTTGTTGATAAGGGTGGAGGCCCCGGCCTTTTCGGCATTGAGGTCATACCAAGAGCTGGTATAGGTAACGTCCATAACGACGTTGCTGACGACGGCTTTGACGCCTAGATACCAAGAAGTATAACCGGAGACGACTTCGGCATAGGGGAAGGCTCCGACGTAGCCGAGGATGATATTGCCATCGCGCTTATTGGAATCTTTGATTTGGCCAGCGTCGATCATACGTTGGAGTTTTAATCCGGCGGCATAACCGGCGAGGTAACGTCCTTCGTAGATGGAAGCGAAGGCGTTGTGGTAATTCTTAACCCCGGCAATTTTGGCTTTGGTACCGGTGGCGTGGCAGAAGGTGACGCTTGGCCATTCCTTAGCAGCCTTTAACATGAATTCCTCGTGTCCAAAGGAATCGGCGAAGATGACGTTGCAGCCTTGTTTGACTAAGTCTTTAGCGGCCGTATAGGCTTCATAGGATTCGGGGACGCCGGTTTTGATGATGGGCTCGCCAGCGATGCGGGCACCAAGTTTCTTGGCGGCGGCACCCATGGAATCGATGAAGTTCTTGTCGTAGGTGGAAGAGTTGTCGTGGAGACAGATCAATCCAACCTTAACGGCAGTACCAGGTGTGTAGGAAGCCGCGGTGACTCCACCGCATCCAGCAGCGGCTAACGCGCCTGCCATGGAAAGGCATCCTAACAAGATGGTTGGGGACTTTTTCATTTCTTTTTTTCCTCCTGTTGAAATAAAACAAGCTCCGTGTGATCGGAGCCTCTACAAGGGAAAACCTCTATGCTTAAAACAAAGAATAGAGGAATTCGTAGTACTGGATTAAGGTCCAGTGTAGAGACTACCCACCAAATTTGGGAATTATACGAATACCGAACTTTTGTTGTTCAGCAATTAAATTATCCTCGGCCAATTTATGGAAATCAAAACCCAATCCAATGAAAGCGTTTACATAAAACATGATTGTTCAAATTGTTTCGATAGATTGGCATAAACAAAGGAAAAACACCTTTTTATTAAATTGGTATTTTTTTATTGCTTATTATATTAAGCAAGACATCATAACTACGATTTTTCCCTCGAAAAAGTGTAATATAGTTGCAATTTTTCCCCCGAAAAAGTGTAAAATATGGTCAAGGAAAATTGACCTATGTTTTATCGCAAAATCGAAAAAAGACTAGAAAAATGGAAATCCGACAATCTTAGCGGACTGCGTTATGGCCTGACCGTAGTTGGCCTAAGGCAAGTCGGAAAAACCACGCTTATCGAGGAATTCGTGAAGACCAATTTCAAAAGCCACGCCACCATTAATTTCAAAGATTCCCCGAAATTCAAGAAACTATTCAAAGAAGCCGACTTCGACGAGGGCTTAGAAGGTTTTCTGCTTGCCCTTGGTTCTTTCTTCCCCGGGGTCGACTTTTCCTCCCCGGAAACGGCCTTGTTCTTAGATGAGGTCCAAGAATGCGGAAGGGCCAGGTATGCGATCAAACCACTTATAAAGAAAACCAAATTGAACGTGATCGCCTCCGGCTCCACGCTGGGTGTAAAAGGCTATAACCGTGAAACCGATGGCGATATTCCCACCGGCAGCGAGCAAATCGTGACGATGCATCCATTGGACTTTGAAGAATTCCTTTTGGCCTTAGGGGATAACGCCAAGCTAATCGCCTATTTGAAAGATTGCTACCAAAACAAAAAACACATCAACGAAGCTATCCACGAGAAAGCCCTCTTCCTCTTTAACCAATATCTCATCGTCGGAGGGCTTCCAGAAGTAGTCGATATATTTAAACGCACCGACTCCTTTGCCGAGGTCAGGGAAAAGCAGAAATCATTGATAGCCGAATATCAAGGAGATTTCGGCAAATATGTGGATAAAGACGGAGTGTCTCGCACCGATGAAAACCTCCGGGACAAATTAAATGTCATCCTCGATGTCGTCCCTTCCCAACTTGCCAAAGAGAATAGCAAATTCTTCTATTCCAAAATCGGTAACAAAGCGAGGAAAAGCACCTACGAAAACGCCATCAACTGGCTTTGCGAATTCGGGTTGCTTAGCAAATGTCTAAAGGTTAACCCCTTGCAACTTCCCTTAAAAGGCAATTCCGATCCCGATTCTTTTAAACTTTACTACCAAGATAGCGGACTTTTCATTGCCAATTTGGATGAGTATGCCTATGAGCACATCCTAAAAGGCGACTATGGCTTCTATAAAGGTGCCATTTATGAAAACATCGTGGCCGATGCTTTCTCAAAATCTAACAAGGGTCTTTATTATTATTCCTCGGATTCCGGATTAGAAATAGATTTCATCGGCGAATATCAAGGGGAAGTCGCCTTAATCGAAGTCAAGGCCAAAAGCGGCCATACCAAAGCTAGCGACGAAATTTTGAACAACAAAAATAAATACGACGTCAACCTAGTTATTAAGCTGACGTCGCAGAACATCGGGATTAATGGGAACAAGTTGACCTTGCCCTACTATTTAGCTTTCTTGCTTTAGTAGAAGATAGGAACGTTGTCTTTGAATTCCTTGATGGAGGCACCGGCAAAGACGTCGTAGCCTTCTTTTTCTAGTCGCTCCCTACCGCCTTGGAACCTCTTCTCTACCACCGCGGCTAGACCTAGCACCCTAGCCTTAGCCTGGTTGCAGATATTAATTAACCCAAAGGCGGCATTGCCTTCGGCTAAGAAATCATCGACGATTAAGATCCTCTCGCCTTCTTTTAGGTAAGGCTTAGCCACGGTTACCTCGGACTCGACGTTCCGGGTAAAGGATTTGATGGTGGATTTATAGACATTATCGTCGACGGTCGCGGATTTGCTCTTTTTGGCAAAGACCAAAGGAATGGCCCCAAGTTGCTCCGCCACGGCATAGGCGATGGCGATGCCGCTAGCTTCGATGGTCAAGATCTTATCGACCCTTCTTCCCGCCATCCATTCTCTGACTTCCTGAGCAAATTCATGGATTAAGGGAACGTCGATTTGGTGGTTAAGGAAGGAATCGACCTTGATTATGTCATTATTGATGATTTTGCCTTCCCTTAGGATTTTCTCTTCGATGATCTTCATAGATTACTCCCATCCGATACAAGCGGGATTCTAACTTAGTTTAAGTTTTCCCTGCTCATTTTCATAATTATCGTTCAGTGTATCATTTTTCTAATAACGTCATAAAGAGGCGGTTTTGCCATTATTAATAACGTCATTCCCATTTTTTGCCGCGTTCCGAATGCATGATAGTCATGATTTCGATTAAAACGATACCCGACTATGATTTTAATCGCACTTTTGTTTTCTTAGCACCGACATAAAAAGGAGCCTGGAATTGATTAATCGCTTCCAAACTCCTAGATTCTAGTTTATATCACTCCCATTCGATGGTGGCGACCGGCTTAGGCGAGATATCGACCAAAACGCGGTTAACGCCCTTTACTTCGTTTAAGATTCTATCGCGGATATGGAATAAGACGGGATAGGGAATCTCTTCGACGGTCGCGGAAGTGGCATCGACGGAATTAACGGCCCTAATGACCACGGCATATTCGAAGGTGCGCTTATTATCTTTGATACCGGTGCTCCTAAAAGGCGGAACCACGGTGAAATATTGCCAGACCTTACCCGCTAAACCGTTTTTGGCGAATTCTTCCCTTAAGATGGCATCGGATTCTCTGACGCATTCTAGTCTTTCCCTAGTAATCGCTCCCGGGCAACGCACGCCTAAGCCTGGGCCGGGGAAGGGCTGACGGAAGACCATCGAATCAGGTAGGCCTAGGGCTTTACCGACTTGTCTAACTTCGTCTTTATAAAGGAATTTCACCGGTTCGACGAGCTCGAAGTTAAGTTCAGGCGGAAGTCCCCCAACGTTATGGTGGGCCTTAATGCCCTTAGATTCGGTGATGTCAGGATAGATGGTGCCTTGGGCTAAGAAAGAAATACCATCTAGTTTGGCGGCTTCTTCGGCGAAGACATCGATGAAGATCTTACCGATAATCTTCCGCTTGGTCTCAGGATCATCGACACCAGCTAAGGCATCAAGGAAACGGTCAACCGCATCGACGTAGATTAGGTTAGCCCCTAATTGTTCCTTGAAAACCTTAACCACAAGTTCGGGTTCGCCTTTGCGAAGTAAGCCATGGTTAACGTGGACGCAGGTGAGTTTATCGCCGATGGCTTTAATTAGCAAAGCCGCGACCACCGAGGAATCGACGCCTCCGGAAAGGGCGAGCAATACCTTCTTATCGCCGACTTGCTTCCTAATCTCTTTGATTTGCTCTTCGATGAACTTATTGGCCTTCTCCTCATTATCGATACGGGCCATCTTGGGATCTCTAATTTCAGGCATGGTTAGTCTCCTTATCAGTTAGTGGAATAATTGTCGAAATAACCTTGGATATAGACCACGGGGGTGCCCTTATCGCCCGAGCCCGAAGTCAAATCGCTTAATGAGCCGATTAAATCGGTGAGCCTTCTTGGGGTGGTGCCTTCGCTAGCCATCTTACCGACTAAGTTAGCGTCTTTGGTTTCGATTTTGCCGCGGATGGCTTTGGCTAAATCTTCACCCGAAAGGTCCTTGAAGTCATTATCGGCCAAATATTTGATCTTTAGTTCGTTAGGGGTTCCTTCTAGGCCCTTGGTATAGAAAGGGGAAACGACGGGATCAGCGAATTCCCAAATGCCACAAGCGGGATCTTTGAATCCGCCATCGCCATAGATCATGACTTCGACGTGCTTGCCGGTTTCTTTTAGGATTCTCTTTTGGATGGCTTCCACCACTTCCTGGCCATCGCGAGGGAAGAGCTTGACCTTATCCTCGGTGGCTTTATTAGAACCTAATAGGCCATAGTCCTTGTTATAGCCGGAGCCATTGACCGGCTTATTTAAGATTTCATCTAAGCCAAGGACGCATTTGGCCCCGGCCTCTTTTAATAACCTCTTGGTCCTAGGCGCGGTATGGATATCGGCGGCGATCAAAGCCTCGGCCCGCTTGATGGATTCGCGAGGGTCATTAGCGAACACTATTTCGACTTCCGCCCCACATTCCTTGATGAGGTTTTCATAATATTCGACATAATCGACGCCGGTGAAGGCATGTTTCTTATAGCCGAATACCTCGCGGTATTTCTCTAGCGACAACACGTCGTGGGCGGGATCGATGCCCTTAGCCTCGACTTCGTCTAAATCGACGAGGTAGTTACCGACTTCATCGGTGGGATAAGATAATTGCAAGACGACTTTCTTGACCCCTTTGGCGATGCCACGGAGACAAATGGCGAAACGGTTACGGCTAAGGATGGGGAAGATGACAGCCACGGTTCCTCCGCCGGTTTTTTCCTTGACGTCAGAAGCGATATCTTCGACCGTCGCGTAGTTACCTTGGGCCCTACCTAAGACGGCCTCGGTGATGGCGATGATATCTTTATCGCGGACCTTGAAGCCCCAATCCTCGTCCTTAGAAGCGTTTAAAACCGCGGTGGTGACGAGTTCCACCAGGTCATCTCCTTCTCTGATGATGGGACAACGTATCCCCCTTGAGACGGTACCGACATTACGTGCCATTGATTATTTTCCTTTCCCCTTTATGCGGGAATTACCCTAGGATGGTAACATGGTTATAAACCATAGATGAAATACATATAATATTATAGTTATCATATCTTTTTCGTATGGAGTAATTATTTATGGACCTAAAGACGTTACGCTACTTCGTAGTGATCGCGGAAGAGTTAAATATCACGCGGGCCAGTAAGATACTAATGATGTCGCAACCCCCGCTTTCCAATCAGATGAAGAATCTTGAAGATGAGCTCCATACCACCTTATTCATAAGGGGCAAGCGGTCCCTTCAATTAACCGAAGAGGGTAAGTTCCTTTATAGGAAAGCCAAAGATATACTCGCCATGGTGGATAAAACCGAATCGGATATCTCCTTAATGAATAAGGGTTTAACCGGGACTATATCCATGGGCATATCCAAAGGGATTAATCCGGCTTTGATATCTAGTTGGGTTGAATCCTTTAATAAAGATAATCCCCACGTTGACTTTAGGATCTTCGATGAGGATTCCGATGGTTTAATCGAAAAAATGCGTCTAGGCATTATCTCGGTAGCCGCCATATCCTCTCCTTTTGACCAGTCCTTATTAAACTCGATTCCTTTAATGGAAAAAGACATGAAGGCCTATTTACCTAGCGACCATCCCTTAGCCAAAGAAGATGGTCCGCTTCCTTTGTCTATGCTAGTTAAAGAAAAACTCATCGTTCCTTTAAGGAAATCCTCATCGGAAAATATCCGAAAATGGTTTAGGAAGACCAATCAAGAGCCTAATGTCGTCATTGAAACCGATAGAAGGGAGCTAGCCTTGTCCCTAGTCAAATCAAAACAAGGAATCGCCATCTTCCCCCAAGTCGATTTCCATTTGCCGGAAGGTTTATTAGAGAAATCAATAGAGGGAAAGAATCGGAAAATCCAATGCTATTTCGTTTGGAGAAAGGGCCATCAATTATCCCCAATTGAAGAGCGGTTCATCGATTTGGTGAAGGGATTAGAAAACGAATAATCACACAATCAAAGGGTTTGGGGTTCAAATAAACATCACCATGTAATGTGGGAGGCTTATTTTTTCCTCGGCAATGCCTATGTTCCCGGAAATCAGTTTATAGGCCTTTGAGGGCGAAAATGACTTTATGAAACCGTTCAAAGATGTCGAAGCGGCGTTACCGGCCTTCACCTCAATGGGGACGACCTCACCATCTTTTTCTATGATGAACTCTATTTCGTGGTCATCGTCGGGTTTGTAATAATGGAGATTGTATCCTCTTTTGATGAGGCATTCCGAAATGATGTTCTCATATACAGCGCCTTTGGCATTGCCCTTAAGGGTATTGTTCAAAATGGCTATTTTGGTCTCCCGGCCATACATTTGAGTCATTAGCCCAGTATCGTTGATATAAAGTTTGAATTGTTCTTCGTTTTCATTTGCCATCAAGGGTAAGTAAGGCTCTCTTACGTTATAGCAAGGGTTCACTAGCGAGGAATCTTTAAGCCACTTGATGCTGTCTCTATACTTTCTGCCGGTTTGCTTTTTTTCCACGAAAGAGTATTGGAACCGTTTAAGTTCTCTTGCTAGTTGCTTGGGTACCGAATCATAGCAAGCTCGGACTTTGATCTTTTGATTGCCTCTAGCATGCTTGGCGATATCGCTTTGATAATCCACAATGATTTTGTTTTGCACTCTGATTGCTTCATTGTAATCGTTGGTCTTAATATAGGTGTCGACCACTTCCGGCATTCCGCCCACTACCATATATTCTCTAAATAGGGATTCAAATTTACCGTTTATCTCGTCCGGGACTTTGCTTCCGCTATCAAAAAATGTTTTCAAATACCCAATTTGCTCATCCTTATAACCCTTGGCCCATAAAAACTCTTCAAAATCCATTGAATACATGGTTAAGGGACTTTCATAACCAACCGGGATGGAATCGGGGACTTCGACGTTTTCATCATCGTCTTCCCCATATTCAAGACCTAAAAGCGATCCAGATGCGATGAAATCATAGTTTAAATCGGCGGATAAAAACTTGATCGCGGTTCTGGCTGCCCCGCAGTTTTGTATTTCATCGAGGAAGAATAGCGTCTTTCCAGGCATAATTTTCTTATCGGGGAAATAAATGGATAGCTTATTAATTATCGCCGCCGGATTTTTATCTCCGAGGAAAACGGCTTTTAACTCGGGTGTCTTTATAAAATTGATCTCGACAAAAGTTTCGTATTCGCTTTTGCCGAACTCTTCTACCAAATAGGACTTGCCAACCTGCCTGGCCCCTTTAATTAACAAGGATTCTTTAAGACCGTTTTTGTGACGTCTTTCTTTCCATTTCAGCAGTTCTTCATAGGCTTTTCTTCTCAACATCGAACCGTCCTCTAGATTTGTTTCCATATTTTATCAGATGGCATGGGCATTTTTCAATAATATTGCATCAAATCGGAAGGTCTAAAAGCCAAAATATGCATCAAATCGGAAGGTCGAAAAGCCAAAAAATGCATCAAATCGGAAGGTATAGGCCGTATCAAAACATCAAAAAAGGGGTCAGCTTTCTTGCTTAACCCCATTAGACATACCTTAATCTTTTATCTTGGCTTTCGCGGATGGCTTTAATTTGCCATCCTTAATCAGGTTCATAGTCGCGTCGTAATTCTGGGCCTTGCCGAAATTATAGCCCTGCAAACGGCCGCATCCGACTTCCTTAAGGAAAGCGGCTTGTTCGGGGGTCTCAACCCCTTCATGCAAGGTCTTCAAACCAAGCTTATCGATCGTGGGAATAAGTAATCTAATGACTTCCTTGGCCTTGGGATTATCGTCAAAGCCTTCAAGGAAACGCATATCCATCTTAACGACGTCGAATTCGAAGTCCTTTAAGACGTTAAGCGAGGAATAGCCTGATCCAAAGTCATCTAACCAAACCTCGTATCCCTTCTTCTTAAGGGTGCTTACGATGTTCTTTAGTTCTTCTAGATTCGAGGTTAACGCGGATTCGGTAATCTCGACATGAAGAAGCTTCTTATTAACTTTATATTTCTCGGTTACTTCATCTAATAAAGCCACGACGTCCATCGCCTCGAAGTCTAAACGCGAGAAATTAATGGAGACGGGTAAAGCAAAGCCGCTTTCATCTTTAAAACTCCGGATATCTTGGCAAACCGCCTCAACGATATGCTCATCCATCTTGTAGATGAGTTTGGCCTTTTCTAGAGGTGGGACGAAGGCACCGGGGCTAATTAGGCCAAACTGAGGATCTTCCCATCTAGCCAAAGCCTCATAGCCACATAATTTCTGGTCTTCGGCGTAGACCACGGGCTGGTAATAAGGCTTAACCCAGTTTTGGTCTAAGGCCTCATCGATATGACGTAAAACGTGTTGGGTGGCCCTGAATTCGAAATCGAGCTTATCGTCGAAATAACGATACCCCACTTCCGACATCTCATCGATGGTTTGGCAAGCGTAACGGGCTTTATCGATGGCCCTGGCGATGACGTCTTCGTTTTTAATAAAATAACAACCGGTCTTTAAGATGGGATGGACTTCATCATCGATATCGAAGACCTTCTTCTTAAGTTCGAGTAGCTTGTCTTCTAAGCCCTCGGTTTTCTTGACTAAGGCCACGAAATGGTCGTCGGCTTGTCTAGCCACCAGTTCGCCCGGGAATTGGCCTTCGATTGCCTTAGCGATCTTCTTAAGTAACTCGGAGCCATATTCGAAATGCTTCTGATAATTGGCGAGCTTAAAGGAAACGATATTGAAGAAGAGCAAGACGTCATGGCCATAGTCGATTTCGTTGGCCTTGGCTTTTTCTTCTAATTTATTGGTGAAGTATTGGTAATTAGGAAGCCCGGTTAGCTTATCGGTGATAGCCACCTTTTCAAGCTCTTCGTCTTTATTGCCTTCGTTAACACGTTGCGAGTGGATGGACCAAGCGACCATGACCAAGGAGATGAAGAAGGTGATGTAATTAACGGTATCGCCATCTTGCCAGGCGCTATTTTCGACGCGCTTAGCGACTAAAAAGAAGGCATGGAAGCTCGCGGTGATTAAGATGATGGAGATATAAGGCTTCCAAATTAGCAAGCAACCAACATAAATCGCCATGGTAAGGAAGCACATGATTTCCTTGCCGCCGCGAAGGTCGCTATAAGAGACCATGATGCCAAATACCAAGCAAACGAAGGCGAAGAAGGTAATGACGGAAGAATCTAAGATGTAGTTATTCTTGCCCCTAAAATGCCTAAACAAGGAATGGGCGATGATCAAAGCCCCCAATACCCCAGCCGAGACATACATTATGATGGTTAAGGTTCGTGATAAGGGGTTAGAAGATAATTGGCCTTGGACTGCCTTATAGATAAGGGTGAAGGAGAAGCCAAAGCATAAGCCCCCGAAGACAATGGGCAAAATAAGCTTAACTTTCTTATTCTTAACTCTTGGCGAATAGCAGACGGCGAAGAAGAAGACCGAAAGGCCCACTAACATCATCAAGATGAAGTTGCTGGTGCCCCGGTAATAGGTGGATAGCCAATCCATCTCCGGCGTGTATTCGGGGATGATCTTCTCGTTGATCTGGCGGAAGAGCATCCAGACTTCTAAGGCCACGATGACCAAAGCCATGTAGATGGAGGAACGGATATTGGCGTCATTAAGATAATCGCGGACGTAACGGGAATTCCGTTTGATTCCGGTAATCCTAAGCAACCAATCGACGACTTTCTTGCCCATGCTGGACTTCCTTTCCTTTATTTGGCTTTATTTAGACGCATCGCATCAAGCAACGCGGCCTTTTCGAGTGGCTTATAGAAATAATACCCCTGCATTTCTAATTCAGGATTAATTTTCATCAATAGTTCGTATTGGTCAAGGTTTTCTACGCCGACGATAGCCGCGTCGATGCCTTTGGCCTTAGCTTCTTGGAGCAAGGAAGTGATGGAGGCTAGCTTACCTTGGTCGGTATCGATATTATGGACGACGTTACGCCCGACTTTGATCTTATCGAAGCCTAGCCTTGCTAGATCATCGATAGAAAGGTTACGGCCCGAATACTGGTCGACGACGAGGGAGACGTTAAATTTCTTTAACATCTTCATCTTCTCGACGATCTCATCAAGGTGCTGGGCGATGTCGCCTTCGGCCATTTCCAAAGCGATGAAGGTCGAAGGCAAATTATGCTCTTTTAGCAAGGCAGCGAAGTCTTCTTCGAAATTAACGTCATCAAATAAAGAGACGTCGGTATTTAAGGCTAACTTAGTAAAGCCCATGGTCTTGAAGGTGGCCGCCCCAACCGAATCATAGAAGGAGGCCACGAAACGGAGCAAAGCCCTGGTGATAAGGGGAATCTTTCCGTTTTCGGCGGCGACTTGGACTAGTTCGACCGGGTTAAAGACGATATGACGGTATTCGTCTTGGATACGAAGTAAGATTTCGGCGCCGAAGATCTTTTTGGTCTTGCCTTTGACCATCGGCTGAAGCTCGACCCTAAAGGTTTCCTTACCGAATTGTTCTTCGATGACCGAGAGCATGAATTCACGTCTAGAAGCGGGACGGACATAGTCGGTATCGTCGAAATAGATGAAGTCATGGCCGCGGGTAAGCTTACGCTGAGTGACGTCACGGGTGACATGGCGGAAGAAGTCTTCGGCCCCGGCGTAGCCTTGGGGGTAGTTCATCGGCATATAGTCAATGGAAAGGTCATAACGTTCTTCGCCTTCGTAAGTTAGATTCTTGGTAAGGCGGGAAATCTCTTCGCAACGGTTGATGATATCGGTTTGGCCAACCGCGGGTAAAAGCAAGGCCAAGGACTTATCGTCATAACGGAAGAGATTATCGTATTGGACGCCTAAGCCATTCATCGAAGCGATGAGGTTACGTAAGATAAGCAAGAAGCCTTCCGAACCATATTTACCCACGAGTTCGGAGTGATTGGCGATCCTTAAGATTAAGACATAGCCATTATCGCCGACCGCGTAATGGGAAATGACTTCCTCAAAGAGGGTCTGGAAGGAAGAGATAAGTAGTTCATTATCAAACCGGTTGGTGGAATCATTCTCGGTTTTGATCTTTTGGATAAGCAAGGTGTGGACGTTAGCCCGCTTAACATCGAGAGTCATTGAGACTTGATACACCCGGCCCTTAGAATTGGTATAGACCTTCTTCTTGCCCTTGATTAAGGGGCAATCGGGGCAAGGTCCGGCCAAACCATGGAGGGCTTTATGGCAAGGTTCGCCAATAGCTAAAGATGGATGCAAACGTTTTAAGAAGGGCGAGAAAGCCAAAATGGAATGGGTGTTCTTATCGATGCGGTAGAAAGCCGAGTCGGTGGAAGAAAGCAAAGCTTCGAATTGACGCTTGGCCTCGACCGAACCTTCCATGATTTCGCCAATGGCAAAGCTGGAGGAGATATGGTAACAAGCCGCGGCTAGGGATTCTTGGAGATAGGAGTCGAGTCGAGTCTCGGATTCGCGGTTAAGGAAATAGATGGTACCGGCGACTTCCCCTTCCTTCATCATGGTGAAAAGGAAGCCCGACTTAACCCCTAACCTATCGGCTAGTTTGCCCATGGACTTACCGGTCTTTTCACGTCTAGAGAAATAGAAGGAATGGTCGGCGTCTTGGTTAGAAGTCAAGGTCGAGATGAATTCCGGATCGATAGGCGTGCCAAGTTTCAAGACGGCTTCGCTGCCGACGTGGTCTTTAACGATATAACCGCCGATTTCTTGGTCATAGGCGATGATGCCACCGCATTCGAAATGGAGTTCGTTAATCAAGGAAGTCAAACAGGCGGCGATAGATTTCCTGACGTCTTGTTTATTCCTTGGATTAGCTTCGATCGCGGAGATGTTATAAAGGATCTTCGACATCTGGTTGAATTCCATGGCGTTCTTACCGATGTTAACATCCCCTAGGCTATGGAGGCGGTTAGGCAAATAGAGGTTGGAGACCTTGCCTTGCCGCTTAGCGTATCTTAAGTCCGGGAACAACTCATGGACGGCCGAGAAAGGATAGGCGACGATCGAATAATGGGGCATTAAGGACAACGATCCATTAATCGTGTTTTTCGAGACGGCGCAGGAATAGGCCAAGGTATCGAATTGGTCACGGAGGGAAGTAAAGGAATCGATACGCGGCAAATAGGCGTAAACCGATTTCCTATCTTTAGGGATGAAGAAGATCAACCCCTCATAGACGGAGAAACGTTTCTTGATGTTAGAAACGATTTGGTTAAGTTCATCGTTAGTGAGGAATTCTTCTTCGGGGAGTTCGTAATAAACCTCGGCGATGACGTTACGGAAGTTCATCGAGGCGGCGATGACGTTAGATAATTGCTTTTGGAACCTCTCTAATTCATAGGCCCCTTCTACCCCTTCGAAGGGCACGAATTCGAAATTATCGTAATTAAGTTCCCCGAAGATGAAGGTGGCGTTCTTCAAGGAGCCCCTGACGTTTCGCACTTCATCGTTAAGAAGGGAGAATTCCTCGATGCCTTCTTCGGGATAGAACTTCAAATCGGCCGAACCGGAATTGATCTGTTTGAGGTTTTCGTTAGTGACCCCCATCATAACGTCGACATATTTATGACGAAGCGATTTGCCGATGAAAAATAAGGTGACCCCAAGTCCCGCCACGACAAGGAGGGTGATGACGATCATGATAATCAATAAGGTTTGGTTCTGGGTTCGGCCATAAATGGCGCCCATGGCCA
>CAMOQM010000010.1 GCA_946622925.1 uncultured Caryophanales bacterium
GGCGTCGACGATGGTGTTTTGGCAGGTGTCGAAGCCAATGGTGTAGTCGGTGGAAGCAATGTCGTTATCAATGGTGCCGGGAAGGCCAACACAGTTGATGCCCATCTCGGTTAATTTCTTAGCACCCATATAGGAACCGTCACCGCCGATGACGACGAGGGCTTCGATGCCTCTGCGACGTAAATTATCGACGGCTACTTGGCGCACGCTTTCTTCTTTAAATTCACGTAACCTAGCGGTTTGAAGGATGGTTCCGCCACGGTTGATGATATCGGAGACACTATGACGTTCCATTAGGAAGATGTCATCATCTACAAGTCCACGATAGCCATCCATGACACCATAGACTTCTAGGCCATATTTAAAGCCGGCTTTGACCACGGCACGGATAGCGCAGTTCATACCAGGGGCATCGCCGCCGGATGTAAGAACACCGATTTTTTTGATCATATATACCACCTCATGAGGATGTTTCTTGACTATTATATGCTCACACGCGCATTAATGAAAGCCAGAGCAATACTTTTTTGGCGGTGGAGAAAATTGTGGAAAACTTCATTTTTGCCCCATAAATGCCAATGTTTGAATGTGAATAACTCTAAAAAGTGCCGATTGTGACTAATTTTTTTGCTATCAAGAAAGTTGGCGTGATGCTAGAATATCGCCGCTATGGTATACGCCGATTCCCTCGATTTCTATGAAGTCCGTCGCATGGGGGCCCTTACCGGGGACAACCTCAAGACGCTATCCCGCTGTTACCTCCCTTTGATCGGGGTGGAGGCGCTCGGCGTATACTTTGCGCTTTATTGGGATTTGACCTCCGCCACCAACTCGGTGGAGACCCACCAATCCTTTTTCCGGAGGACTTTGGTATCCTCTGGCGTCTTTGAAAGAAGTTTATCTGCCCTTGAGGCCATAGGCTTAGTTAAGACCTTCCGTAAGAAAGAAAAACCCGCTTCATATTTCGTCTATTGCATCTATCCTCCAATGGATGCCCCTTCCTTTATGGCCGATCCTTTGACCGCCCCAACTTTGAAAGGGGTTATTGGGGATGAGGCTTTCGCTAGATTGTCGGCGACTATCTCCAAAGTCGATTTGCCAGAGGATATGGAAGAAGAGACAACTGATTTTGCTTCCTTTTTCCAAAATACCATCATCTCAAATGCCAAAGCCGAGAAGAATGGAAAGAAAGGCGCCATACCTCTTACTTTCTCTATCGAAAAGTTCCTCAAGGAATGTTCCGCCATTGGGATTCCTAGTGGGGCCCTAAGCGAAGAAGAAATCGATAGGTGCGCCAAGCTAGCCACTTTCTATGATTTGGATGAATCGAGTTTGGCTTCTTTCTGCTTCGATTGCTTCCATCCCCAGAAAAAAATGGGACAAAGAATTGATTTCAATGCCTTGTCTAAGAAAGGTGAGGGGAGCCTCCGCTTCTCGTATATGAGGAAACGCAATATCGTCAAAAGCGAAGTCTCTTCCGAAAACCAATTAGCCAAGAAAATCCAGCTCATGGATGAAGTAAAACCTTCGGTGTTTTTGAGCATGCTCCAAGGTGGGCACCGTCCTCCTTATGCTGATTTAAAACTCTTAGAAAAACTTTATATAGAGATTGGCTTACCTAACCCTTGCATCAACGCTTTGATCGATTATGTGTTGACTAAAAATAACAACGTTTTGTCCGCCCCGTATTGTGAAAAAATCGCCGGTGGTTTAGTCAGAGAAGGTTGCCAATCGGCGCGTGATGCCATGGAATATCTGCTTAAGGTTGACCGCAATAAAAAGGAAAAATCTGCCACTTTTGCGCCGAAATATTCGCAAAAACCCGCTATAAATAAAGAAAAAGTCGAGGAAGTCAGCGATGAGGAAATCGATTCCTTACTCGATGATATCTATGGTGAGGGGAACGCTTAATGGAACTCCTCAAATTCGAAAATACCTTAGAAAAAGATAAGCAAGCCCTCGACGCCATAGATGAAGCCATCGCCTCCTTAAAAAGCGATAAGGAAGTCTATGCTAAAATCACGGAGCTTAAGCTTACCAAAGCGGAAGTAAAAACCGATTTGGCGACCCTGATTGAATATCAAGATGATTTTCATATATGCGCTTCTTGTCCTGGGTTAAAAGAATGCCCCAAAGCCCGCAGCGGCTATAAGATGGAAATAACTAGGGAAAGGGGAAGGCTTCATCAAAACTTTTTTCCTTGTGATTTGAAAGTTAAAGACGATATTGAACGGAACAAATATGTTAAACGCGATTTCCCTGAAGAATGGGTAGGGCTTGATATCCGTAAGATCGAAAGGTCAGCCTCTACTCGTAACCCGATGCTGAAGGCAATGGCCCTTAATTTGAAAGGCGATTCTCGTTGGCTTTATGTTTATGGCAAAGAGAAATCTGGAAAGAGCTTTGTTTTGGCTTGCTTTGCAAACTCCTTTGCCGAGAAGAATCCTGGAGTGGCTTATATAAATACCAAAACCGTTTTCGATGAACTTAAGGCCCAATCGATTGATTTCAAAGGTAAGGCCAAGTTCGCTAGGAACATGGAACTATTATCTTCGGTGCCTTTGCTGGTTTTCGATGACTTTGGCCTTGAATATAAAACCGCCTATGTTTTCAATAACATCCTTTCCCCATTGATAAAAAAGAGGGACGAAGATGGATTATTGACCGCTTTTGCTTCCCCTTATCCGCTAGAAGAAGCACTTAGGGGTTATAAGTACAAAGCCGGAAAAGAAAACGTTGAGGCCTTGATAGAAATAATAAAAGGCAGAACTAAGTCAGCCTTTGATATCACGGGTTTGCCCCTTTATAAATAGCCTAAAATCCAAGATTGTCGAAAGCCTGCTTCAGCTCATCTAACGTACCGTCGTTTTCGATGAGATAGTCGGCTTTTTTCTTTTTGGCTTCGACGTTATATTCCTCGTTAAGTTTGACCAGGGATTCGGTTGGTCTTCCTTCTTTTTCTAACCGTTGCTTCCTTTCTTCTAGTGGCGCATCAAGGAGGATAACATAGGAACAAAGGTCTTCCATCTCGGCTTCGTAAAGTAGGGGTACATCAAGGAGAACCTTGCTTCCATTTTTGGTCTTAGCAATGAATTCTTTGGCTTTCTCCTTAACCAAGGGATAAAGAAGCTTTTGGACGGCTTTCTTTTTCTTCTTGTCGTTAGCTAGGGCTTCGCGAACATAATCGCGGTTCAATTTATTGCCGGCGTAAGCTTCGTCTCCAAGTAAAACTTTTATTTGGGTGGCAACCTCTTTTTCGTCATAGAGTTTAGAAGCCACTTTATCAGCATCGAAATGAAGATAACCAGCCTCTTCCAAATAAGCGGCTAAAGTGGATTTGCCGCAGTGGATAGGACCAGCTAAACCTAAGATTAGCTTTCCATCGGGGGCTTTTTGGCACATTGGGCAGAAATAAGCCGACCTTTGTCCGATGAAACGGCGCTGCAAGGGACGACCGCAAGTGGGGCAAGGCTCGCCTTCTTTGCCATAAACGGCGAGTTTAGTTTGGAACATCCCATCGATGCCGCCATGATTAAAGGATTTGATGGTGGAGCCACCGGCTAGGATTGCTTCGTGGAGGATACGTCTAGATTCTTTGATTATGTTTTCACAATCTTCCAAAGGAATATCCTTAACCGGAGTGGTGGGATGGATTTTGGTGAAATAAAGGATTTCGGAATCGTAGATATTGCCGATTCCGGAGATTTTTTCTTGATCAAGTAAGGCGATCTTAACCGGGGTGGTTTTGCCCTTCCAAATCTTCCTTAAGTAGGCTCCATCGACGTCAAATGGTTCAGGGCCGATTTTTGAAAACGGAGATGACGTGTCGCTATCTTTGGTTAGCTCAAGAGATAGCTTTCCGAATTTCCTGACATCGTTATAACGTAGAGATGTGCCATCGGTAAAACGAAGATCCATTAGGTCAAAACGGTCATATTCCTCTTCCGCTTTTTTAAGGAAGTATTTTCCTTCCATCCTTAGATGAGAATATAAGGAATAACCGTTATCGAAATCAAAGCGGAGGCATTTCCCTTTTCGTTTAATGGCGATGATGGTGGCATTAGCTAAATTGGATGAGAAAACCTTGGGATCGCTAAGGAGGTTTTTCTCTCTTAGCATTTTGGCTTCTTCGACTTTTTTCCCGACCACTAAGCCGCTAAGTTCGGCGCGGACGGTTTCAACTTCAGGTAATTCTGGCATTAGTCTTTGGCCTCATACCATGAATCGCCGCTTTGTCCTTCGACGGATAAGGCAACGGGCAATTCGATGGCCCTTTCCATGATTTCTTTGATTTTGGGAACGATGGTTTCTTCTTCATTAGGATCAAGGGCGAACAATAATTCGTCGTGGATCTGAAGGACCATCTTGGTCTTATAGTGATTTTCCTTAAGGAAGGATGCGACTTTTAACATCGCGACTTTGATTAAATCGGCGGCTGAGCCTTGGACAGGGGCGTTTAAAGCCGCCCTTCTAGCCGCCTCACGTTTAGCGTAGTTAGGATCATTGATTTCCCGGAGGTATCTTCTTCTACCAAACATGGTTTCGACATAGCCTTTGGTTTCGACTTCCTTGGTGATTTGGGCAAGGAAGGCTCCGATTTCAGGATATGAGGCATAGAAGGAAGATATGATGCGGCTTGCTTCGGTGGGGGTAGTGCCGATTTGATCGGCTAAGCCAAAGGGAGTGGTTCCATAGATAATCGCGAAGTTTACGGCTTTGGCCCTTCTGCGGTAATCATGGGGAACCTCGGCTCCATAAGGTACGTTGAAGATGGCCCTTGCGGTCTCGCTATGGACATCGTGGCCATTATTGAAGACGTCGATATATTTTTGGCAATGCGACATGGCCGCTAGGACACGGAGTTCGATTTGGGAATAGTCCAAAGAGAGGATTTTGGTTTTGCCATCAGGATAATAGAAAGCTTTCCTAATGAGTCTGGATTCTTCATCCCTAGTCGAAATGTTTTGTAAGTTAGGATTGGAGGAGGATAAACGGCCGGTGGTGGTTTGGGCTTGGTTGAAACAGGTATGGATTTTCCCGTCTTTTTGAATGTGGGGGAGTAGCCCATCAATGTAGGTTCCAACTAGCTTTGCGTATTTGCGGTATTCCAAGATTTTGCCTACCACGGGGTGCTTATTCTCTAATTCCTTTAAGACGGCAACCGAAGTCGAAGGATTCTTCACATTGGCTAGTTTTAGCTCATCAAAGAGAAGTTCCCCAACTTGTTTGGGGGAAGAAGGATTAATGGGGTGACCGGCGAGTTCGACGATTTCTTTTTCGGCTTGGTCACGTTTATAACGGAAGTCTTTGCCGATTTCTTCTAAGGTGGCTTTGTCTAAAGGGAAGCCTTCGCTTTCCATTTCGGCTAAGACGAAGGTCAAAGGAAGCTCGATGTCTTTAAATAAAGACAAGCAACCTTCTTGTCCCATTTGGGTTAAGGCTTTTTCTTTATTGGCTAAAGCAAAGAAAGCCATCTTTCCGGCTTGAACCGAGTTGCCGGAAGAAAAAAGTGACATGGAATTTTCTTCGCTTCCCGAGATATCGGAACCAAAGACAGCGTAGGCGAGTCGTTTATCCCCGGTAAGCGAGGAATCCAATAAGTAGGCGGCTAAAAGCAAATCAAAGGTGATACCGGCGACTTTTATATTAGACTTAGCCAATACGACTTGGATCATCTTGGCGTCATAGACCGATTTTTCGATACTAGGGTTTTCAAGGAGTTCTTTGGCTTTTGTGTCCTTAATCAAATCCCCATAGCTTAAATAATAGATATGGTCTTTGCTAGCAAAAGCGGCGCCATCGGGAACTTCACTTTGATAGGATAGGCCATTAAAGTCGAGGACAAATCCAAAGGGTGAGGGAAGCTCTTTGCCCTCTAAGGAAGTGACGATTTCGATTTCGGGTGGGGCGGAGTTTTCTTCGTTTTCTTTTAAGGAAGAGGGAAGCCTAGATAAGAACTGACGGAGTTCATATTTCTTGCAGAAATTGCTGATTTTATCGAAGGAATAGCCGTGATATAGCAAATCATTCAATGTGAAAGGAAGCTCCACGTCTAACTTCATGGTGGCTAATGAATAGGATTGGCGGCCTAGGGCTTCGTTGGCGACGATGTTTTCACCGAGCTTTCCTTTGATTTTGCCTTCTTTGGCCGCCTCGATGATGGCATCGAAACTCCCATATTCAGTGATTAGCTTAACCGCGCCTTTTTCACCGACTCCTGGGATGCCGGGAAGATTATCGGAGGAATCGCCACGAAGGCCTTTATAGTCAATGATCTGAAGCGGGGTGAATCCGAATTGCTCGACCATGGTGGCGGGGGTAATGGCGTTGATGTCGCTTAGCCCTTTTCTAATTAGGTTAACGGTGATTTTATCGTCGACTAATTGGAGATAATCCTTATCGGAGGTATAAACGGTGACTTCATAGCCTTCCTTAGCCGCCATTTTGGCGATGGTTCCGCAGATATCGTCGGCTTCCACCCCGTGCATTTCGTAATGGACGACGTTTAGAGCATCTAGGAATTCCCTGGATATCGGGAACTGAGGGATAAGTTCGGGAGGAGCGGGTTTGCGGTTGGCCTTATAGCCTTCGAATTCTTCTTTTCGGAAGGTTTGGGAATCGGTATCGAAACCAATGAAAATGGATTCGCCGCCTTTAAAGCCCGCCATGATTTTCGAGATCATGTTGGCAAAGGCAAAGATGGCATTGGTGGGGATACCGTCTTTGGTGCGCATGATGTTGGAGGTATCGCCATAGCTAGTGGCGAAAAAAGCCCTAAATAACAATGAGTTGCCGTCGATGACGATGAGTTTCTTAAGATTATCCATGCTTATCCTCCAATGGGCGGATGTTTTCCGCGACGTATGAGATTCTTCCTTGATAGCTTTCTTTATGGGCCGTAAAGACGATGGGGTTACCTTCTTTCATATAGGGATAACCTTTATCGTATTCAGAGGCAAAGACCGTAAATTCTTTTTCACTTTCTTCGTCATAAACTAACAAAAACGCCATTTTTGCGCCTTTTTTGGAGACGATTACTTTGACGGAAGAAACGATTCCGATAACGTCGACCTTATATAAGGAAGAATCGATATCGGTTAGTTTCTTATAGTTTTGTCCTTTGCCTAGTTCATCTAACGGGGAGCCAGAGACCATTAAGCCAAGGGCCTCTCTTTCCCTTAATAAATCGGTCATCTTGTTCTCGCTAACCGGAATGATTTCGGGCTTGGGGAAATCAAAATCCAAAAGAACAGTTTCGCCATCATCCCCACCTAGCATTTGGGCATATGATAAGGCGGAAGAAGAGGCCAAAGCTAGGCTGGCCCGTCTAGAGTCGAGGCAATCCAGGGCGCCGGCTTCGATTAGTTTGACTAACGATGATTGGCTAAGGCCATGTTTTTTAACGCGTTTAGCGAAATCAAAGATATCTAAATAAGGTCCATCTTTATTAAATTCTTCAACGATGCCAAGTGTGAGGTTATATTGAATGCCTTTGATGGAATTCAAGGGGAAGCGGATTCCTTCTTTACTAGGTTCAAACCTAATGGAGGGGGCATTGACGGAGGGGATGGTTAAACGGATGCTTGAACGTTTCATTTCCGAAACCATGGCTTTGAATTTGGGATCATTAGGCGAGGTGCCGTCTAATATCGCGCAGTAGAATTCCTGAGGATAATGGGCTTTTAGATAAGCCATCTGGCAAGCGATTATGGCATAAGAAAGGGCGTGGGATTTATTGAAACCGTAGTTAGCGAATCTTTCGATTAGCTCAAACACTTTGATGGCGGATCTATCATCTATACCGTTACGTTTGCATCCAGCGAGGAATTCGCCACGGAGAGATTCGAGTTTGGCCGCGTTCTTTTTGCTGATCGCCCTTCTAAATAAGTCGGCTTGGCCTAAATCCATGCCGGCGAGTTCGGTCGCGATCAACATGATTTGTTCCTGGTAAACGATGATGCCATAAGTGGAAGAAAGGATCCTCTCTAGTTTTGGATGGGGATAGACGATCTTTTCTAGGCCGTGTTTTCTTCTTGCAAACGAGGGGATATTGTCCATTGGTCCTGGACGGAAGAGGGCCAAGATGGCGACGACATCTTCAAAAGTGGTGGGTTTAACCGTGGCGATGGCCCGATTCATACCTGGGGATTCAAGTTGGAAGATGCCCATATTACGGTTGGAAGCGATAAGGGCGATCGCGTCTTTATCCTCATAAGGGATATCTTCGTAATATAGGGAGATGCCTTTTCTTTCTAATAGATCAAGACAATGCTCGATGATGGTGAGGTTACGTAGTCCCAAGATATCCATCTTAAGGAAACCTTGTTCCTCAAGGTAATTCATTTCGAATTCGACGACCGAACCGGAGAATTCATCTTCTTTAGTAGGGATAGAAGAGGACAAAGGAGAATCGTTTAAGACTATACCGGCCGCGTGGAGGCCGCTTTGTCTAGGCAAGCCTTCGATTTTGGAGGCGAGGCTAACGATTTCTAGATAATAAGGGTCGGAATCGACGATCTGCCTGAATTCTGGGGACTTTTTATAGTTGGATCTTAGGTCTTCATAAGGGAGGGTGATGGCTTTGGCTAATACGTCGATATCGTGATTAGGATAATTAAAGACCCGTCCGACGTCTCTTAAAGAGGCTTTGGCGCCAAGGGTTTGCATGGTGATGATATGGCCAACTCTTTCCACCCCGTATTTCTGGATTAGATAAGTTACCACTAGGTCGCGCTTAGTATCGCCAAAGTCGACGTCGATATCCGGCATCGAGGAACGCATGGGGTTGAGGAAGCGTTCGAAAAGCAAATCGTATTTGATGGGATCGGGCCTAACTATATCTAGACAATAAGAAACCAAAGAACCGGCGCCTGATCCTCTACCTGGCCCAACGGGAATGCCGTGGGTTTTGGAGAACCTTACATAGTCGGCGACGATAAGGAAGTAATCGTCATAACCCATTTGGTGGATGACGCCTAATTCATAATCTAAACGGGCTGTGTACCGTTTATCCGCCCCTGGGTTCTTTTTATTTAAGCCTTCATAAGCTAGCTTACGGAGATATTGCTCGGTGGAGTTTTCTCCTTCTGGAAGAGGGAAATGAAGCAAACCACCGCGCTTTGCGAGAAAGGAAAAAGAAGCGGTGGATTTGGCTAGTAGGATACTTTCCTTCAATTCGCTTTCTTGATAAAAGGAGGAGAGTTCTTCCTCACTAAGCCAGTGATAATCTCCGCTTTCGGTTTTTTGATTCAACTGTTCTTCGTTAGATATGGCCCTAACGATGGATAAAACGATAGCGTCTTCCTTTTTCTCGTAGGCGATAAAAGGGAAAGCGATGGTGGGGTAAGGATATTTGGCGACGAAGTTACGAACGTTATTAACGATTTCAAGGTTGTCGTTACCATAAGGCAAACCTAATCTGAAATCATCTAACCCTTTGCTTAGGGTTTGTAGGCCATTACGGAGCCCTTCTTCATCATAGGGTTTGATTGGCAAAGGGCATTTTTCGGTTTGCAAGACTACCGCTAAGCCGGATTGATGTTCTTTTAATAACTTTAAAGATGAATTGCCTTTAGAATCCTCGACGCAGATTGTCAGCAAGTTGCGGTAACCCTCTTCGGATTTGACGAAAAGGGAAAAACCATATTCTTCGATGACTGTGTCATAACCAAAAACGGGATGTTTGGTAGAAAACTCTAAACCATGGAAAAACTCGGGATAGCCGGCCATGGTTTGGAAGTCGCTTAATCCGATATATTCAAAATCGGAAGACAAAGCCTTCTTGGTTAATCTTGGCAAAGTGAAACCGCTTCTAAGGAAGCTAAAGCCGGAATAGATGTGAAGCGGCGCGAATTCCATGGCGATATTATACACGCCTGCGCGCCGAAATTAATATGCGCGAAGAAGATTATTTGGAAGCGGCTTTGACGAATAGGGCGTTAAGTTTCCTAACGAAGGTTGCCTTATCCTCGATGTCATAGCCTTGTAGCAACATGGCTTCATCATAAAGGATGGAGGCGTAATCCTTAATCTGTTCGTCATCACCAAGGCCAGCCACGGCTTTCCATAAGTCATGATCGGGGTTGATTTCCAAAACCTTGCTGGATTTCATCTCCTCGTTCTTCTCGCCAGGCTCTTCATTGATGATACGTTCGGCGTTCATCGAAATGCCTTCTTTAGTGGATAAACAAACGGGGGAATCCACGAGCTTTGCGGAGAAAATGACGTTATCGACCTTGCCTTTTAATCCTTCGATTAGGTTATCAAGAGTCCGTCTATTATCAGCTTCAAGCTTATCTAGACGTTCCTTATCTTCTTTGGAAAGCTCACCATCAGATTCGCTGGAGACGTCTTTGAATTCTTTCTTGTCGTAATCATGCATAGCCATGACGCAGAATTCATCGATGTTCTTATCAAGCAGCAACACGTCGACGCCATCTTTCTTCTTGGCTTCAAGCTGCGGTAAGGCTTTGATTTCGTCAAGGTTTTTACCCGAGGCGAAATAGATTTCCTTTTGGTCTTTGGCCATGTTCTTAACGTAATCTTCCAAAGAGATGGGCTTATCGCCATTTAGATGATGGAAGAGAAGGAGATCCTGAAGATCGTCTTTCTTCATGCCATAGGTGGAATAGATTCCATATTTGATGAACTCGCCGAACATTTCGAAGAACTTGTTATATTTTTCTTCGTCGTTCTTCTTGGTCTTCTTTAGTTCAGAGATAATCTTGGTTTCGACGTTTTTGGCAATCTTAGCCATCTCGGGGGTCTTTTGGAGCATCTCACGAGAGACGTTAAGCGGGAAGTCATCGGAATCGACGAGGCCTTTGACGAAACGGAGATAGTTGGGGATTAAGTCTTTGTAATAATCCTGGATGAAGACACCCCGGCTATAGACAGAAAGGCCTTGCTCATAATTCTCGCTATAGAGGTTATAGGGCACGTGGCCAGGAATGAACAAGAGGGCCTGATAGCTATAGATACCTTCGGTATGAACGTTGATGGAAAGCAGAGGATTTTCGAAATCGCCGAATTTGGATTTATAGAATTCGTTAAGTTCTTCTTCCTTGACGTCTTTGGGAGCCTTCTTCCATAGAGGCACCATGGAATTAAGGGTCTTATCTTCGATTTCGTCGTGGTATTTGCCTTCGATGGGTTTGCCGTCTTTATCCAAATCGGGTTTGCTGACGCTTACTTCCATCTTGATCGGATAACGGATGTAGTCGCTATATTTCTTAACGAGGTTTTCGATCTTATAGGTTTCTAGATAATCGGAGAAATGAAGATCGCCTTCATCTTTCTTTAAGTAGATAGTGATTTGAGTTCCGTTATCGGCGTCATAATCACAATCTTCGATGGTATAGGTGGCTTCTCCATTACTAGAGAAGAGGTGAGCTGGTCCATCGATGGGCTTAGTGATGACTTCGACTTTGCTAGCGACCATAAAGACGCTATAGAAACCAACGCCGAATTGGCCAATTATCGAATAGTCTTGGTCTTTCTTGGCTTTTTCTAGTTGGGCCAAGAATTCTTTGGAGCCGGAACGGGCAATGGTACCGAGGTTATTTTCAATATCCTCTTTGGACATGCCGATACCGTTATCGGTAATGGTGATGGTCCTTTTCTTTTTGTCGGCGGCGATCCTAATGAAATGTTCCTTGGTGGGAT
Source organism: uncultured Caryophanales bacterium (assembly GCA_946622925.1). GTDB lineage: Bacteria > Bacillota_I > Bacilli_A > RFN20 > CAG-826 > Alloenteromonas. The sequence continues at coordinate 11,665 of CAMOQM010000010.1, forward strand.
AGGTTTCGGGTTTAGTTAACGAGCAATAGCGATATTTGTCGATGGCGTCGCTGGCGTTGGATAAAAGCTCCCTAAGGAATATCTCCTTTTCGGAGTAGATCGAGTTGATCATTAAATCGAGTATTTGACGGGATTCTGTTTCAAAAGATTTTTCTTCTTTCATGGTGGTTTCCTCCATAAACGACATATATCTTTCCACTTATTTTTGGCACTTTCAAGTCCTGAGTGCTAAAAATCTAAAAATGAGGGCAAAAAGAAAACCGCCTCTAGGTAGAAGCGGTGGTTCTTGTTAGGCGAATAAGGCGTCGAGATCGCCAATGAAGGCATCGAGTTCGGTGAGGTCTTTGATTTTGGCCCCACTAGCTTGGGCATGTCCTCCGCCTTCCCATTTATTGGCGATTCCCGAGATATCCTTGGCTTTGCTACGGATAGAAATCCTCCAGCAATAATCTTTTGGATTAGGATCTTCGGTAATCGAACACCAGGCGTTAATACCTTGGATGTTAGAGAAGAGGTTGACGTTTTCCTTACCAAGTTCGGGAGTGATGCCAAGTTCTTCCTGAACTTCCTTGGATAAACAGTAATAAGCGACCCCGTGTGGCGATATTTTGAAGTGGCCAAGGACGTAAGCTTGGTTTTGCAAAGAGCGAATCGTCTTCTCATACATCTGCTGATAGATGGCGGAGATTTCGATGCCGGTGGCAATCAAAGCTTCGGCGATGGCGAAGGTATGGGGCGAGGTCGAGGAGAAAAGGAAACGACCCGAATCGCCCACTAAGGCGACATAGAAATGACGGGCGGCTTCTTTAGAGATAAAGGTTCCTTTGCTATGGAGCAATAGATTTACGGCCACTTCCGAAGCGGCGGCCGCTTCTTTGTCTAAGACGCTTAGCCCAGGGGCGATTTCGTCCTTGCAGGGGTGATGGTCGATCTTGATGCAGGCTTTGGCCTTAGCAAAGCGAGGATCAGCAATCCTAGAAGCATCTCCGACGTCGACGACGATGGCTAAGAAATCATGTGTATTGAACCATTCTTCGCTTAGGTCTTCAGTTTCGGGGAATAGCCTCGGGGTGAAGGAGACGTGGTTATCACCAACGAAATGGACTTCTTTCTCGGGATAGTTATCCTTAATCCACTGATAGATGCCCATTTGGGTGCCCATGGCATCGAAGTCAGGTTTGATGTGGCGGAAAACCACGATATATTGGTATTCCTTGATGGCCTTAAAGATGGCCTTATAGGTCTTAGCGTAGGGGCGTCCGTAATCCTTAATTATTTTAGATAGCGCCATTTTCGATCCTCTTATAGCAGTCGCGGGCGATCATGACTTCCTCATCGGTTGGGATGACGACGACTTTGATGGGGGATTCTGGCTTGGATAAGACGGCTTCTTTGCCGCGGAGTCCTTTGTTGGCGGCGTAATCGATCTTTAAGTTAAGAGCTTCTTCGACGTCTTTGAGGATTAATTCACGGAAGTAGTCGGAGTTTTCACCGATACCGGCGGAGAAGATGATGAGATCGGCTCCACCTAAGCGGACATAATATTGACCGATATAGTCAGCGACTCTACGGGCAAATAACTTGGCGGTGAGGATGGCCCTTTCATCGCCTTTGTTGGCGGCTTCTTCGACGTCGCGGGTATCATTGGAAATGCCAGATACGCCTAATAAGCCGGACTTCTTGTTGAAGATATCGTACATCTCATCGACGTTTTTGCCGGTGCAGGTGCATAGATAATCCATAACGGAGGGATCGAGGTCGCCAGTGCGGGTACCCATCATGACGCCGCCTAAGGGGGTTAGGCCCATGGAAGTGGCGACGCATTTGCCATCGCGGATAGCACATAAGGAAGCGCCCGATCCGATATGGCAGGATAAGATACGGGAACCTTTGGCTTTGCCACCGAAGTAGTGTTCGATGGCGGTGTTGGCTAAATAGTTATGGGAGGTGCCGTGGGCGCCATACCTGCGGCAATCGTATTTCTCACTCATTTCATAGGGGATGGGGAAGAGGTAGTCTTCCGGCTCCATGGTCTGGTGGTAAGCGGTATCGAAGACGGCGATGGCCGGAACATCGGGTAAAGCGGCGTTAAAGGCTTTCCAACCGGTAATATGGGCCGGGGCGTGAAGAGGATCAAGCGGGGTAAGGGATTCGATGATATCCGCGTTCTTTTGGTCGAATTCAGCCGATTTAGAGAAATATTTGCCGCCTTGGACGACGCGGTGGCCGACGCATTTGATTTCGTCTAGGGATTTGACGATGCCGTATTTGGTGAGGGCTTCGAGGACGAGTTCGACGCCTTTG
>CAMOQM010000011.1 GCA_946622925.1 uncultured Caryophanales bacterium
CCGCGTTCCTGGCCTTCGCGGACTTCCAGGCCGGGACGTACTTCTCATCGATCCAGGCCTTGCCTTCGAAGACGATGCCCTCCTGTATGCTATCAACGGCAAAAAAACAGCTTGGCCATGCGGTAAAGCCCGGTGGAATCGGCGTTCATGTTCGATTCCGCCGACGAGGTGGAGCTGTGGAACTGGAACAGGTGGTACAGGAACTCTATGGTCTCTTCGGCGAGGGTTCTCAGCTCCCCCGATTTCGCCGAAAACGCCGCTTCGGCGGCTTTGGGCTTCTTTTCGTTCATGTTTGGCGGTTTCGCCAGAAGAGGGGACGGCGCCCGAAACCGCCAAGTCTCGAGAAGGCGCCAGCCCGTCTTCGGGCTCTTGATGCCGACTCCTTCGGATCGGCGCCTTCATTATATATCAAAGGGGCAATTTATCCCTCACGTGCAAATTAGAGTTTAAAAAACATGGCAACGGCGTTGGACTTGATGCACAATACATTCAGATATCGGTAACGATATCCCAATATGGACGGAGGTCCAAACCATGAAACACAACAAACGCATCTTGCTTTGCACCTCTTCGCTAGCCTTATTGCTCGCTTCTTGTGGTGGAACCAGTAGTAGTCTCTCTAGCGCGCCATCCGCCGCCGATAGCAGCAACCAAAGCACTAGCCAAAATAGCAGTCAAAGCAGCCGTTCTAGCCTTGACGGGGCGAAATGGAACCTCACCGAGCAGGATTTCAATTCCGCGGTGAACCTAAATGTCGCCATCAGCAAGAGCCAAACGTTCTCTTTAAGCATCACTTATCCCAGCGATATCTTCTTGCCGACCATCACCCGAAACGACATCCTCGTCTATCCAAAATCGCAAGTTGCGAACGTTTCCTTTATCGAAAGCGTCGCCAGTAGCAACATCGATAGCTACGAATTCACCTACCATGACCGTCGTAGCGTTACCGTAAGCTTCCCTACGCTTGACGAAGGCGTCTATTACGTTCTTTTCGCCAAAGAAGCCATCGAAGCGTCCAAATACGCTATCGCCACCGTCTTCACCGCCTCTAACGATTTATCGACCCCCTATTTCTCGTTAGAACAAAATCAGCAATATCGCATCGGAGAAAAGAACCCCTCCTTCGCTTTTGATTTCTCCAGTGCGAGCCTTGGCGACGCGACGTTAGTCGAATTCGGAAAAGGACTATCCGAATTAACCACCGATAAAATCGTCACCGAAGAAGGCAAATTGACCCTTTCCACCAAAGGCACGATCGCCAACGAAGAAACTGGCACCATCACCTTGAAAAAGGGATTCTTTGCCAATATCGATCACGATACGACCTTCTCCGTGGCCATATCGAGCCAACAATACCAAATCGACCAAGGGTCCTTTGCCTTTGATAACGGCGTTTTCCTCTTCGATTTATATCTTGAATCCAGCCACGCCGGATTAACCCAAAGCGATATCAAAATTGAAAATAAGGAAGGTTTGGCCATCGCTTCGCTAACGGCGTTAGAAACCGCAGGTGGCTATCGAATCGGCGTCCAAATGGAAGCGACCGGTCTTAGCGATGCCCTTTCGTCCATGCAAGGGGCGATGCTAGTGGTTTCCGGTGCCCTATCGATTCCATTTAACGTTTCTTACCCCAGTCTTTCCCTCGATCCCGTTTATGATGGGAAGACTTTGCAGATGCGTGGCACTTTGTCCAACTGCACCTTTGGCTTTAGCGACGATGATCTCGTCTATTCCGATTCCAATCTCGTCCTAGAAGGCGATGAGGCTAACGCCACCTTCCAAGATCTAAAATCCGAAGGCAATACCTTCGTGGCCACCTACGAAATCAAAGACGCCCCCAGCGACCTCCATGGCACCTTGCAAATCGACAAAGCCAAAATCGAGACGCTTTGGGGAGAAGAATACGAACTTCGCCAAGGATTCGACGTGAAGATGGAAATCGAAAGCGGCGAAGGCGAAGGAGAATATATCCAACCCTTCGATCCGATTTCGCTCATCCCCATCACGCCGGAAGAACAAGCCAAAAACGACATGGAGGCTTTGCTAAACGCCAATTTGGTTAGGGACAATTCCTCCGAAGCCGCCAATATCGCCATATTGTTCTTTAAGATCCATTTCGCGATCTATGGCAAAAACGCCGTGTCCGCCGTCGATAACATGATGTCCTTATTCGGTGCCTTTGGCATTGTCGATTTGGGACCCACGATCCAAGATGTGCTCAATCGCCTCGAGACCATGGACCATAAGCTCGACGCCGTCTCGGAGAAAATCAGCTATCTCACCGACCAAGTCTCTTCCGGCACCGCCGCCATTAACGCCGGCATCGACAAGATACTCTTCAACCAATACCAATCCTCTTGGGATGCCTTCACCCACAATTACATCGAACCGATGGAAGATATCATCCGTAGCTTCAAGGTGCGGGTGCAAAACGCCCTCGTCAAAACCGCGCTTTCTTCTAGCCCCACGACCGTCGAGGTTTGCTACGCCAATATCGATGCGGGCGACGGAGAAAAGCGTTCCGTCGTCATCGAAAACCCCGCGATCCCCGGCTATTCCACCGAATATGCCGAGATCAAGGAACGTCATAAACTTTCGATCCCCGCTTCCTATTTTGCAGAAGCGAAACAGACCTTCATCAAAAGTCGCGGCTATAGCACCGAATTCTCCCGTAGCTACCTCGCCGCGCTAGAACAATATCTCGAAGACCATCCCAATTCCGCCCTCTACGCCCAAGATATCCTCTCCGCGATTCTTGGACAATCCCAATTCGAAGCGGTCAATAGCGAGGAAGCGACGAAGTTCTATAACCTCTATAACAATTTCGCCACCGCCCTTCCGAGCAAAATCCAAGACTATTTCCGGATGCTGGAATGCTTCTATAACTTCCAAACCGAAGCCGAAGAGGATCTGCTTTCCATCCGCGCCAGCATGAAGAAACTGCTCGTGAAATACGTTGGTTTCGTCTCCCTCTTCTCTTCCTTTGCCTCGAACTTTGGCATCGAGCAAAGCGAAATCAACAAAGTCACCGCTTTGGCCGATAACTTCCTCCGGGACAATAACCGCCTTGTCCATATCCCCGATCATTCCAACTATTCTTACGTCACCCATTCGCTCGTCCAAGCCCATTACGCCGAAATCAATTATTCCATCGGCTTTAAATCCAAGGGCAACCATGGCAGCATGGAGACGAAATTAACCTATAGGCTACGCGACCCATGGGCCAATGGCGGCGATTACAAAAACGTCGATTCCATTTCCAACACGCTGACACAAGACGATTTGCTCCATATCAAATACCGTATGCAGAACATGTATACCTATTTCGGTTCGCAGGCCCCCACGTTCACCGACTATCTCGAAACCAAAGGGAAATTGATCTCGCCGCAATACGTCAAAGAGCTCTACGCTTCGGTCTCCGATAAAAAGGAAGAACCGGGCGATTATCCGCCCATCATCACCCAAATCGGTAAGGTGGCTTCCACCACCGAAAAGAACTGGTCGGCCCATTGCTTGGATTCGGCTACGGGCAAATATCTCCAAGTGGACGGCCATTACCCCTATGGATTTGCCGATGGTGACATCGTTTCTAACGCTTGGGGCGCCCTTGATCTGCAGGGCCAAATCCTGGATGCCGAACAACTGACACTCACCGATGAAGTCATCGACCGCGTCGCTTGGTACCACGATTCCCATTCCTACTGGGTCAACGACGAATGGTATGTCTTTACCCAGTACACCCAAGGTCGCCATGGCTTAATCTTCTCCAAAGCCTAATCCTTCATTCATCTTTCTTGTAGCGTCCCCCTCTTTGGGGGGCGCTATTTTTGCGTCCACCGCCATTTCTTTGCAAAAAGCCCGGATTTGCGTAATAAAAAGCCCGTAACCATTATGTCTACGGGCATAGGGATGAACCGTTTCCTTAGGGCTCCACGCCATCGTCGGGTGGGTCTTTTTCGTTTTCTTCTTCCTTGATGACTTCTTTTTTCGGTTGCGCGTAATGGGGATCGAGGTCATTGCCAAGTTGGGCTTGGAAATCCTCCTGGTTGACGGGGATGTTATTATCCACCATGACGGGCTGCGGCATTTCTTCCAGTGCCTTTTTCCGCATCTCCTCTCCGTAAGCATCGATGATGGCATCGCAGAATTCCACCCTCTTCTTGCCGGTTTTGCTTAGTGAAGCAAATTCGACGCCTTCTGGTAGTTTATATTCGCGATACGCTTTCGCGGCCACATATAAGGCCTTCTTATCCCCGAAGCAGGGATTATTGGGGTCGCTGGTGGCTTTGGCGACGTTTTGCAAGACGGTATATTCTTTGGAAGTTAGACCACGCAAACGTTCCCAGAAACCGCCTTTGTTATCGGAGACGATGGTTGGGAAAGTCTTGCCCACGTTATAGCCATGCGGCTTTTGGTTATGGGCGTTGAAGGCCCGGAAGAAGGATCTCGCTTCTTCGCGGTTTTTCGCCCCAGCGGCGTGCAAGGCGCGGACGATATTTTGCTTCTTATCGGGGCCATAGTCCTTTTCTTTGATGTATTTGGGGTTAAGCGCGGTTAAGGGGTTGGTCAAGAAATTGGTGACTTCTTCCCGAAGCTTTGGATCGGCGATCGAGGCGATGGAGAGGTTATTTTCTTTTAGATAGTCGAGGAAATATTCTCTTCCTGCCGCAAGTAACGTGCCTAACGAATGGGCCTCTAAGGCATTGGGAACGCCAAACTTATCGGGCTTTTCGAATAGGTCTTTGTGCTGATACATGTAGCGGCGCTCCTCATGGTAGCCTTTGATGGTCTCCATGATCTTTCGATATTCTTCGCCAGGGGCAATCTATCCCTCACGTGCAAATTAGAGTTTAAAAGAAAAGGGAAGTAGTCGCCTAATTCCCTTTGCCAAATGTTTTTAAATAGATTTCGTAGACCCGATTCTTTTTGACTTGCAGGGCCTCGGAGACGGCTAGCACCGCCTCTTTGCCTTTTCGCCCATATTCGAGTTGGTCTTTTAAGGCGAAGGCGATGGTTTGGTCATCTATTTCGGTTTTGGCTTTATTGCCTTCGACCACGATGACCATTTCTCCTTTGAGGGTGTCTTCATTAAGCAAGGCTAGCTCGGCTAAACTCCCCCGAATCACCTCTTCATGGGCCTTGGTTAGTTCCCTGGTTAAGGTGGCTTGCCTATCTCCTAAGGTGGCCGCCATCGTAATCAAGGTTTTAGTGATTCGATGGGGCGCTTCGTAGAAAATCAAAGTATCCTCGTTTTTGGCTAAATAATTGAGTCTTGCGACCTTTTCGTTTTCTTTTACGGGCAAAAAGCCTTCGAAATGGAAATGACTCGTGGGTAAACCCGAGATAACCAAAGCGGCGATAAAAGCGCTGGGTCCGGAGACCACCGAGACCTTGATTCCTTCTTTGGTGGCCCGCTTTACCAAGCGCTCCCCGGGATCGGAAATACCCGGATAACCGGCATCGGACATATAGACCACTTTCTTGCCTTCTTTTAATAAGGAAATGATTTGGGTCGCGGCCTCTTCTTCGTTGTGCTCATGGCAGGATATGGTTGGCTTTTTAAGGCCATAATGACTAAGCAAAGAAGCGGAGTTGCGAGTGTCTTCGCAAGCGACGTAGTCAGCTTCTCCGATTATTTCTATGGCCCTAGGAGAGAATTCGGAAAGATTACCAATCGGGGTGGCGATTAGATAGAGAAGAGGTGAGTTGCCTACGAAATTAAGCTCTCTTTCCATTATTGCTTATTACCTTGGTTATGGCCGTTATTGGGGCGGTGGTGATGGTGGTGGTGATGACGCCTGCCGTTGCCATTATTCCCGTTTTGGTTTTGATTCTGGTTTTGTCCTTGGTTACGTTGCCCGTTTTGATCTTTGTTATTGGGCCTTTGGTCTTGGTTTTGTTGATTATTCCGGTTCTTGTTATGGAAACGGTTCTTGCCTTTGTTGCGGTTATCGCGGTTTTTCTCGTTATTCTCGTCTTGGGCGACGTGATTATAGTTGCCCTTATCGAATTTAGAGGGATGCATTCCGCCATAAGAAGCGTCGCGACCAGAGTTGGCCTTGGGTGAGAAATCAAAGGAAGGAAGCTCTTCTTCGTTATCTTTCTTTTCCTCGCGTTTGACGTAGCGGCCCGATTGCATGGCCTTAACGTCTTCTAAAGGATAGGTCTTATAGTCGGAGCGATCGGCTTTGGCCAAACGGACGGTTTGGGAAAGGATGTTGATGCCATCGACCTGATATTCGCCATCGGGGGTGTTGATGACCGTGCCAAAGGGCGGGAATTTGGCCTTTTCCACGGAGTAGAGTTCGTCTTCGTAAGAAAGGCAGCAGAGATATTTGCCACAAGGACCGGTGAGCTTGGCGTTATTGATGGCAAGCATCTGGTTTTTGGCCATGTGGATATTGATGGAATCGAATTTGGACAAGAAGGTGGAACAACATAAAGGAAGGCCGCAGATACCGATGCCACCGATATATTTGGCTTTATCCCTGGCCATCATTTGGAATAATTCAAGTCTAGCGCCAAGTTGAGGGGCCAAGACATGGAGAAGTTCACGGAAATCGACCCTTTTCTCGGTTGATGTATAGCAAATGGTGACTTTGCTACCATCGAGATTATAGTAAGCGGAGACTAAGTTCATCGGCAAACCGAGGTTATTGATTTCTCTGGCGGCGATTTCCAATGCCCTTTTGGCGTTACGAAGGTTGATTTCGTGGTTGGTGATATCCACGTTATCGGCTTTGCGCAAGATTGGTTTAAGGGCTAAGCCGTTTTTATATTGGGATTGATCGAAGACGGCGGTGGATACGGTGGCGATTTCGATGCCGTTGACGGTTTCGACGACGACCAAATCACCGAGTTTCAATTCGGTTTCTTCGGTTGAGAAATAATAAGATTTCTCGCTCGTTGGGAAATGGACGCCAACGAAATATTTTCCGGTGAGTGGTTTTTCCATAAGCGGATTACTCCTTGGTGAGGACGCGGGATAAATGAGTTAACAATAAGCCTAGGTTAATCGGGCTTTCCGCTTCTTTCCGTAGCGTCATGATGGAAAGCAGGGATGATTCGGGGTGAGGAACTTCCTCGGCAACCGCGTCTAATATATTAGCATAGGAAGGAAGATAAGGTTTACCGCCGCTTTTGCGGGAGACGATATCTTTATAGGCCAAGGCGAGAAAATCGAAGTAATAACGGACGGTTGGTTTATCACCCAATGATTTAGCCACTTTCTTTTCCATGGTGAATCTGGTTTGGCTAGGATTGGAAGAAAGACCATCCAAGGTATCGAGGAATGCGGTTTTGGCATTCACGTATTGGCTATCTTTGGCTTTTTTGACGATGCTGGGGCCGTCGTTTATCACGTAAGAAAGAAGCTCGGCGTCTTCTTGACTAACCCCAAGAGAAAGGGCCTCGTTATAGGATTCTTCCCTAGGAAGGAGGAATAAGGTTAAGGCCTCGCATCTAGAAACGATGGTGGGAAGCAAGGCTTCTTTATTCCTGGTCGTCAAAATGGCATAGGCATAAGGGGTAGGCTCTTCTAAAAACTTAAGCAAGGCGTTACTGGCTTCCGGGGTCATGTTTTCGCAAGCGTGGATGACGTAAATCATGATCCCTTTGCTTTCTAACGGAGTCTTTTGGAATAAGGAGACCACGCTTTCGACATCGTCCTTCTTGATGGATTCTTCTTCGCCATCAAAGACGATGAGGTCAGGATATTCTTCGGAAAAGACCCGCTCACAGGTAACGCATTCTTCGCAAGCCAAAGGATTAGGATGGTCGCAAAGAATGGATTTGGCCAGATATAGAGCCGTTTCCTTAAGCGGGGTTCCGTTTTCGCCTTGGATAAGGTAAGAATGGGCTAGCCTAGAATTGTTAAGGGCATTAGAAAAAGTCTGGAAGAGAATAGGTTGTCTTTTTTCCAAATAACGCCCAAAGTTCATCTTATTTTAAACGGGCTTTGATGGCCTTATAGGAATCCTCAACCACTTTTTCTAAAGGTTGGGAGGCGTCGATGATTACGAAGCGTTCCGGGTATCTAGCGGCGATTTCATGGAAGGTTTTGCGCACGCCACGATGGAAATCGATTTTTTCCAAATCTAAGCGATTGACCTCACGATTGGCGTTTTTGGCGATTCTAGCTAAACCAAGTTCGGGCTCGATATCAAAAAGCAAGGTCAAATCGGGGAAGGTGCCTTCGGTGGCAAAGGAATTGACGTTAAGGATGTTATCGATGCCTAAACCCCTAGCTCCGCCTTGATAGGCCAAAGAGGAATCGAGGTAGCGGTCGCATAAAACGATTTTGCCTTCTTTTAGGGCAGGCCAGACCTTTTCGACGAGATGCTGACGCCTGCTAGCGGCATAAAGCAAAGCTTCGGTGCGAGGATCCATGGCCACGTTGCCTTTATCCAAGATAACGTTACGGATAGCCTCGGCAATCGGGGTGCCCCCGGGTTCCCTGGTTAGGACGGTTTGATAACCTTCTTCGCGTAAACGTTCATCTATTAGGCGTAAGGCCGAGGATTTTCCCGATCCTTCGCCGCCTTCGAATGTAATGAATAGGCTCATAGCGATTTTCTCCCTTCAAGTGCCTTCGATAAAGTCAGGGCATCGGCATAATCCAAAGACGCCCCCATCGGCAGTCCATAGCCTAAACGAGTGGTTTTGACGTTAGGCTTATTTTCGTTAAGCAAGTGCCCTAAGAAGAGGGCGGTTGTTTCCCCTTCGATGGTGGGATTTAAAGCCAAGACGACTTCTTCTATCCCTTCCTCGTCGATCCGCTTCATCAAGGCATCGATGGTGAGGTTTTCAGGATCGATTCCCTTTGAGGGGGAAAGAAGCCCCCCGAGGACATGATAGACGCAGTTTAGGGTTCCGATTCTTTCAAAACTATCCGCGTCTTTGGCCTTGGCCACCACGATGCATAACTTATGGTTACGGTTAGGGTCGGAGCAGGCAAAACATAGGTCATTTTCCGTGAAAAGCCCGCAATTTGGGCATGGATGGATATTATTTTTGGCATTTTGGATGGCTTCGGAAAAAGCCTTAGCATCCACCTCATCCATTTCCAAAACCGCGGAAGCCATCCGTTCTGCTGACTTCCTTCCGATGCCCGGTAATTTGGCAAAGGAATCGACTAGTGATTCAAAACTGGGGAGATTAGCCATTAGAACAAGCCGGTCTTACCGGTGATCTTCTCCTCGAGTTCGGCGTTTTCCTTTTCGATTTGCTCACTGGCTTCGTTGATGGCCATGATGATGGTCTCTTCGAGCATTTCCTTGTTCTCGGGATCTAAAGCGGCTTCGTCGATATTAAGGGAAGAGATGCTGCGATCGCCAAGCATGACGAGTTCAACCATCCCACCTTTGGAAACCTTGAATTCCTTTTCGGCAAGGGCGGCTTTGGCTTTGGCTAATTCTCTTTGCATGCGCTGGGCCTGCATGAGCATTTGTTGCATTTGATTCATATCATTTGCCTCCTTTTGGCAAGTTTAAAACTATGCTGTCGCGTTTGGGCGCGGCTCCGATTTGCTGGAGCGAATAGAATTTGGTCTGGCATCTATTGGAATCGTTACGGTCCATACCGACGACCAAGACCTTTCTACCTAATATGGTAGATACGAGCGAGGAAATAGCCTCTTGGTTATCCCATAGATTAGCTTGGTTCCTTTGCTTGGTAAATGAGTAGTTAACGAGCAACACCTCTTCGCATAAGCAGAAGGGGGCACCTTGGCTTAGTAGCATCGCGACTTCGCCGACGGCGGGATCGAAGCTCAAATCAGCGAAAGACTGCCACCTTTCGTAGAGCTTACGCCTTTCTTCTTTGAATTTGATACCCAAGTACATGATGTTAACGATGGTATCGTCATCCAAAACGACTTCCTCGCCCTCGGTGGCCAATTTATCAAAGCTTAGGCCGCTTACGTCGATAGACGGGGCCTTTTTAACAGGCTCGACTTTGGGCTCAGGTTTTGGTTCCGGTTTAGGTTCGTGCTTTGGCTCTGGAATGGGTGCGATTTCTTCTTGCACGGGTTCTTCCTTTTCAGTCGAATCTTCATCGTCAAAAAGGAAGGAAGGAGCGACGTCACCCTCATAGATGCCTTGAGGCTCTTCTTTCTTGGGTTCGAATTTAGGGGCGAAGAATTCTTTTACGGGCTCCGGCTCGGGTTCTGGTTCTGGCTCAGGTTCCGGCTCGGGCTCTGCCTTTACTGGCTCGGGCTCAACAATAGGTTCAGGAACAACTTCAACCTTTGGTTGGGGTTTAGGCTGCTCGGTATAAGGGGTGATGGTTGGGGCGCTAGGCTTGATTGGTTCGGCAGCCACGGGTTTATCCACGAAACTAGTGCCGGCAAGACGAAGCAAAGTTAATTCAAACAAAGAACGGATATCTGAAACCGATTTGAAATCGATTTGGGCTTGAAGCAAAGCTTCGATGGCTTCGTTGCAGAATTTGGCGGGTAAATCGGAAAGGGCGACGGCCTCTTCTTCCTTTAAAGAATCTAATAGATCTGCCCGCCCAGTTCTTTCATAGACCAAAACATCTTTTAATATGGTTAATAAGGAAAGATTGAGGCGTTTGATATCGATGCCGGCCGAGACGAAGTCTTCCAGCTTGCTAAGCACGGCGGGAATATTGCCTCGGGCTAATTCTTTTAGCAAGGCGACTTTTTCGGTGTTAGAAGCCAAACCGAAGACGGAAAGGACATCCTTTTCTAATAATTGGTTGCCGCCGTAGGCGAGGGCTTGATCAAGAAGAGATAAGGCATCACGCATACCGCCATCGGCCAAAGAAATTATGTGATTCAAAGAATCAGGTTCGTAATAGACGCCTTCCCTTTTAAGAATCCATTCCAATTTGTCGCGGATTTGCTTTTCCTCGATCTTACCAAAGTCATAACGTTGGCAGCGGGAAAGGATGGTGGGTAAAACCTTATGGGGTTCGGTGGTGGCTAAAATAAAGATTACATGGGCTGGTGGTTCTTCTAAGGTTTTTAGCAAAGCGTTAAAAGCGCCTTGGGACATCATGTGGACTTCGTCGATGATGTAAACCTTATAACGTCCTTTTAATGGGGCGTATCTAACTTGATCTATTAGATCGCGGACCTGATCGACGCCATTATTGGAGGCGGCGTCGATTTCGATGACGTCAGGATGGGAACCATTATTTATCTGCTGACAGTTGGAGCAGTGGTTGCACTGATGTCCAACCCCTTCCTCACAATCCAAAGCTTTGGCAAATAGCCTTGCCATGGAGGTTTTGCCGGTACCGCGAGGCCCGGTGAAAAGATAGGCGTGGGCGATTTTGTCATTATTAATCGCGTTACGTAACGTTCTGACCACGCTAGATTGCCCAGCCACCTCTTCAAAGGTGGTGGGACGGTATTTGTTGTAAAGTGCTCGATATGCCATGTCGGATAAAATTATAATCCTCAACCTTTTTTCTTCCTAGGGCTAATCATAGATTAGGAAAGGATTGAATGATATAATGACCCTCGGGAAATAGATTTTATGGACGATTCAATGAAAAAACGCCTCAATGCCATCGCCGAAAGAGTCGGCGTTTTAGATGGCGAACTGGGGAAAGATGACGTTGCCGAAAATTTGGAACGTTTTACTAAATTAAGCAAAGAAAGGGCTGACTTAGAAGGGCCCAATTCCGTATATAAGGAATATTTAGCCGCCGAAAAGACGATTCAAGATTCCTACGAGATGGAAGAACTTGGCGATGCCGACTTATTAGAGTTAGCCAAAGAAGAACGCAAGGAAGCTCAGGCCAAAATGGAAGAGTGCGAAGAAAAGCTTAAACTCCTCCTTTTGCCTAAGGATCCTAACGATGACAAGAACATCATCGTCGAAATTAGGGGTGCCGTCGGTGGCGACGAAGCTAACATATTCGCCGGCGATTTACTCCGTATGTATGGTAAATATGCCGAAAAGCAGGGTTGGAAAATCCAACTTTTGGATGCTTCCCTAGGCGCATCGGGCGGATATTCCAGCGTCTCATTCATGATTAAGGGCGAGTCGGTTTATTCTAAACTTAAATTTGAATCTGGGGCTCACCGTGTCCAACGCGTCCCAAAGACCGAGGCTAGTGGCAGAATCCACACTTCGACCGCGACCGTTTTGGTTATGCCCGAAGCCAAAGAAGTCGACGTCCAAATCAATCCCAACGATCTAAAAATCGATACTTATCACTCCCAAGGCGCCGGTGGACAAAACGTCAATAAAACCGAGTCGGCCGTCCGTATTACCCACATCCCAACCGGCATCGTCGCAGCTTGCCAAACCGAAAAGGCCCAGCTCCAAAACAAGGAAATCGCCATGCAGATGATCCGCGCCAAAGTCTTTGCCTTCTTCCAAGAACAAGAAGACAAAAAACGGGCTGACGAACGGAAACTGAAGGTTGGAACAGGTGAACGTTCCGAGAAAATTAGAACCTACAATTACCCCCAAAATAGAGTCACCGATCACCGCATTGGATATACCGTCAATCAGCTCGATAGAATCATGGAAGGCGAACTCGACGGCCTCATCGAAGCCCTTATCCATTATGACCAGGAGCAACAACTTCTAAAGGAGACTGTGGAAGCCAATGCCTAGTATCTTCGAGGTCTATAGCAACGCCTTAGAAGTTGGCAAGGAAAAGGATGTTTATTCCAATGACATCCGGGCTTTAATCGCCTACGATAATGGCTTTTCCGAGCCAATCGACGTTTTATACAATCGCGATAAAGAAATGCAGAATTTGCAGGAGTTTTCTTCGCAATTTGCAAGGTTATTGGATGGCGAACCTCTTGAATATATCATTAATCAAGCCACCTTCCTCCACCATAAACTTTATGTGGACAATAACGTCTTGATTCCTAGGGGAGAAACCGAAGAATTGATTGCCACCCTTTCCGAAAAGATCACCGATTATTATGATCCTCGCAATTATCTAGTGTGTGCCGATATCGGAACTGGATCCGGGGCTATCGCCCTTTGTCTAAAATCGTTATTCCCAAATTGGATTTTACTAGCTAGCGACACTTCAAAAGCAGCTTTGGAAATCGCCAAAAAGAACTTCTCAACCTATAATGAAAGAGTGGAAACTCTAGAAGGAAAATCCCTTGAACCTTATATCGAAGGAAAAATCAATTTAGATATTATTATTTCCAACCCTCCCTATATTCGTAACCGCGAGGAAGTCCAGGATTCGGTTAAACGTTTTGAACCTGAGTCCGCATTATATTTAAAAGAAGATAATAATGTTTATGAGGACATTTTCCGTAACTACAAAAAAGTCAAAAAAGGCACCTTGCTAATGGCTTTTGAAATCGGATATGACCTTGAAGATTATCTAAAGGAATTAATGGCAAAATATTTGGAGGATTACGAATATGAATTCGGCCAAGACCTTAATGGTTTGACCCGCTTCTTGTTCGTTTTCTGCCACTAAGGAGGCTTTATGGATAGCAAAGTCTTAACTTGGAACGATTCTAATGAAGTTGTAAAAGCCCTTAAGGATGGCGAAGTGGTGGCTTTCCCCACCGAAACCGTTTATGGACTCGGGGCCATC
Organism: uncultured Caryophanales bacterium; assembly: GCA_946622925.1. Classification (GTDB taxonomy): domain Bacteria; phylum Bacillota_I; class Bacilli_A; order RFN20; family CAG-826; genus Alloenteromonas. The sequence goes on from CAMOQM010000011.1 coordinate 13,555, forward strand.
GCTTCTTCAAAAGCGGCTTTTGACAAATTGTGCGCGGTTAAACGCCGCCCTGCGGATAAACCTTTCACTTTGATGGTGTCCACTTATGCCGATATTGCTAGATTCGCCGAATTAGATAAAGCCACGATCGAACTTATCCACGCTTTTATGCCAGGGCAAGTCACCTTCTTGCTTAAAGCAAGAGAAGGAATTCCCCATCATATTGATTTAGGAACAGGCGTTATCGGAGTTAGGATGCCCGCCCACGAAAAACTCCTTTCT
>CAMOQM010000012.1 GCA_946622925.1 uncultured Caryophanales bacterium
GCCTTAAAGAAACGGTTCTCCCCCACTAGCATCAATTGCCTTAGGTATTCCCATCTCCCGGCCGGGGTATCGGGATAGGCGTCGGGAAGATGATAGGAAATGATCATCTCGGTATCTTTATTGAGTTCGCCGGTTAGCAAATTCGAGTCGAATTCCCCATAAAACATGCCTAGACCTAGGCAAACTAACATCATGAAGATGACGGTCCAGAACATGATGCGGCAGACTTTGGGGCTATAGTAATGGCCGGTTAAGGCGATGCAAATGGCCCAACCCAAGATGCCGTGCTTAGGCATGATGACGTTAAGGACGCCGATGGTCAAAACGAAAAGGCCGAGGATGAAATATTTATAACCGGGCTTAGTCAATAGATCAGTCTTTAAGAAAAAGCCGGGGATACAGATAAGCACCGCCAAAACCGAGATGACGATAACCGTCATTCGGAAGGTGCTCGCGGATAAATCAAACAATTTGAAGATGTAGCCTAATAAAACCAAGACCATAAGGCCAGCCGTGAAAAGAAGGAGGAACGTCATATGCTTATTGGCATTGAGTTCGTTCTTCGCGTAGGCACTAAGGTGGTCTTGCTTGGACTCCATGGTTTATAAAGGAATTGAGGGATTAGAGTTTTTCGATTTTCATCAAGTTATTGAAGCCAACCATTTCGAAGACGTCATAGACGCCATCGCTGACTTTGACGATGGAGGTGTCGTCGCAACGTTGCTTCAACCTAACGATGATCCTAAGTCCGGCCGAGGAAATATAACGGAGGTGTTCCATATCGATGACGATGGAGGACCATTGGCCCTGCTCCAAAATGCCTTCGATTTCCTTTTCCACCTCTTCGGCGTTATAGGAATTAAGTTCCCCTTCCAAGAAAAGGGTGAGGACTTTGTTTTCTAGGGTGTGTTTCATCTTTGTTTCCTCCGTTTATTTGTCGAGGCGTTGCCTATCGACGAGTTCCGCGAATTTTCCATTTTGGGCGATTAAGGTCTCATAATCGCCGGACTCGATTATTTTACCGCCTTCTAGCATCAAAATGCGATCGGCTTGCTTGATGGTCGATAATCGGTGGGCGATTACGATACGGGTGCAGTTGAGTTTGGCGATGGATTGCGAGATGGAGTTCTGGGTCTTGTTATCTAGGGCCGAAGTGGCTTCGTCGAAGATTAAGATCTTAGGCTTATGGACGATGGCCCTAGCGATCATGATACGCTGCTTCTGTCCACCCGAGATTCCGCCTTGGCCTTCGGAGATGACGGTCTTCATCTTCATGGGCATGGCCCGGATGTCATCGGCTATATCCGCGATCTCGGCGGCTTTCCACGCCTCCTCTTCCCCTAAATCCGGGGATGAGATGATTATATTGGAGAGGATATCGGCATGGAAGAGCGAACCATTCTGCATGACGGTTCCGATATTGCGGCGAAGCGATGAAAGATCGAGTTCTTCCATATCCATCCCATCGTAGAATATCCTTCCGGAAGTAGGCCGCTCAAAGCCTAGTAACAACCTGACGAACGTCGATTTGCCGCAACCCGTCTGACCGACGATTGCGATATATTCGCCTTCGTGGATATCCAAGGAAAGTTTATCTAAGATCAAGGGGCTATTGTCGTTATAGCGGAAGCAGACGCTGTCGAAATGGATTTCCCCTTTCATTCCCTCTAAGACGGCCTTATCTTGGTTATTCTCAGGCTCGGCAACTAGGATTGGACGGGCCATTTCGTAAAGAGGCTGGACGTTGGCAATGACACCCACCATCTGCCCTAAGGCGGCGAAAGAGGAAGACAAGACGCCATAGCTAGTCACGAAGGCCATGTAGTCAGAAGCTTCGATTTGGTTTTTCGAAGCCACGTAATAGATTAAGAGGTTGCCCAACAAGGTGATAAGCAAGGACAAAGCCGGGCTAAGCCGCAAAATAAGAGGCGGATTATATTGGACCCTGGCGGCCTTAGAATAGATATTGGCCCACTTAGCGAAGACGCGCTTCTCCGAACCGGAAAGACGGATCTTTTGAATGCCGTTGATGATTTCGTAGCTGACGCCATTTTCCTTGGAATTAAGCTCCAATACCTTCTTGGAGTAATTCTTCTGTAAGACCGCCACTAAGATGGTAAAGCCATTCGAGGCTAGCAAAATTAAGATAACTGGCAAAATCAAAACCGGGGCAAATCCCGCCATCTGGAATAAATAGGCAATTGACATGACGGCCGACATCGCCACCGCAAAGACCCCGTTAATCAAAGTCGAAGCCAAAAGGGGAACGGCATTGAAGCGGGCCGAAAGTTCACCGGTGTTATATTTCTTAAAGAAGGCAGGGGGTAAAGATAAGACGCGCATCATGGTGGCTTCCTTGATGGCCTTATCGCGCCTAATTGAGATACGGGAACTTATAAAGCCTTGGAAAGCCTTGACTAGCAATAATCCGGTGGCCGCCCCTACTACATAGACGGCAAATAGCAAGAACTGGGGGAGGTCCTGATTCTGGACGATGGGCCCGGTGATGGTCTTGGTAAGGTAAGGCATCAATAGCCCAATGCCCGCCACGGCAGCGGCCATGATGGCGATAAGGGCGGTATCTAAAGGCCGGGATGATTTCCTTAAGTAGCCGATATATTCCTTAATCGAAACCTTCCGTCCAGGCAAGGGACGATAGAAGGAATAAGCCTCGGGTTCGAATTTATCGAGAATCTCAGGATTAAGTTTGGTACGTTTGCCCGTCCTAGGACTTACATAGTAATAGCCCTTATTCCCCTTTGGGATAAGCGCAACGGGGATATGTCCGGCCTTAGCAAAGGCTAACAAGGGGGAAGCGGCCGCATTGATGACTTCTAAATTAAACTCAATATTATGGTAGGAGACGTCATGGGGACGGACGGCATAGATGAGTTTTTCCTTTAAGGAGTTGATATTAGTGGGAATATCCACTTCATGGACGCGGAAGAAATTTAGTATCTGGGTGATGGCGAAATTCTCTTTGGCGGAGTTTTCCGAAACCCGGCCATGTTCGCCCACGCCGGCTAAAGAAAGGAAAGAATCTTCGAACGTCTTCTCGTCGAGGGTTTTCCGTTTTTTAACTTGATCTTCGAACCAACCCATACTTTCCTCCTTTCCCTAATCGTTGCAAACCAATTCGTAATAAGACCCCTTCAAGGCCATTAATTCCTCGTGGGTGCCTCTTTCCACCGCCACGCCTTTTTCCAAAACAACGATCAAATCGGCATCCCTAATGGTGGATAGACGGTGGGCGATGACGATGGTGGTGATACCCCTATGTTTGATCGACTTAACGACCTCATATTCGGTTTTGGCGTCTAAGGCCGAAGTGGCTTCGTCCAAAATGATGATGCTAGGATCGGCCGCTAAAGAACGGGCAATTTCTAGCCTTTGCTTTTCGCCACCGGAGAAGTTCTTACCACCTTCTAGGACCGGGGCGTTATAACCGCCTTCCCTAGCCATGATCTGCTTATGGATCTTGGCATCATTACAAGCCATGATGACTTCATAGTCCTCAATCGACTCGTCCCACATCTTGAGGTTATTGGAAATCGTATCTTCATAAAGGGTGATTTCCTGGTCGACGACGGCGATGGAGGAAGTGAAAATCTCGTGGTCGATTTCCTCAATCTTCTTGCCGTTGAAGATGATTTCCCCACTCCAAGGGGAATATAGTCCGGAGATTAATTTGGATAAGGTCGATTTGCCGCTTCCCGTCGAACCGACGATGGCGACTTTCTGGCCTTGCTTAATCTCCAAAGAAAAATTCTCCAAGATGGGTTTATCTAATCTGGAATAACCAAAGGTAACGTTCTTAAGGACCAAGTTGCCTTTGATTTTGGAGATGGTGTCGGATTCGATCGAACGCATGACGTTTTCATCAAGAGGATATTCCAAAACGTCATCCACCCTTTCCATGGAAGTGCGCATCTCTTGCAGGGTCTGGCCGCTATTGATGATGGTCATGGCCGGGGAAAGGAAGGAGCCTAATAAGGACTGGAAAGCCAAAATCGAACCAACGGTGAATTCGCCTTTAATCGTGTAATAGACGCCCAGGATCAATACGGCGTAATTGGCAATCATCGAGAAGAAGGCGGGAATGGTGCCTAAGGTTTGGTTGACCTTCGCCATCTTGAGCTGGGCGGAAACAACCCCATCTTGGACCTCGGCCCAAGAATCATAATAGGCGGTCTCGGCCCCATTGGATTTGATGGTCTCAATCATCTCAATGCCTTTGGAAGTCATGGCCGATAGCTTAGCGGCGTCGCGGCTTTGGACACGCGAGATATTGACCCTGACCTTGGAGATGTATTGGGACAAGAAAGCGTTGATGACGACAATGGCCACGCCCGCCAAAGTCAAAATCCAACTCTTTTGGATCATAATCACCAAATAGACGATGATCATGATGGTGTTAAAGAACAAAGGAGCGAAGACGTTAACCAAGGTTTCGGCGATGGTCGCGTTCTCACTTTGCCTATTCCTTAAGTCGCCAACCATACGTTGGGAGAAGAAATCGATCGGCATCCTAAGGATCCGCCACATATAGGTGGTCGAACCGATAAGGTCCAACTTGCCCCGGACCTTATATTGGTAGAGGGTTTGGACGATGGTCAAAACAACCTGCAATAACCCGATGCCGGCGAATATGGCGATAAACGGTAACAACCAATCGGGGTTATGCCCGCCTAACAAATAGTCGACGAAGACCTGGTCAAGGGCGGGGGTGACAATCCCAAACAAATAGAAGACGATGGTGGTGATGGCCAAGAAAACCACTAAGGGGGCGGCCCCTTTTAATCTCTTGATGGCAAATTGGGCAACCGATTTCCGCTTGCCACCGGGTTTGAATTCGGGCCCGGGGAGGATTTGCAAACATATGCCGGTAAAGCATTTATCGAATTCGATGATATCGACCTTCATTAAGCCTTTGGCCGGATCGTTGATGATGGCCTTATGGCCCTTAAATCCGCAAAGGACGACGAAATGTCCGCCGTTCCAGTGGATGATCATGGGGAAGTTACCCCTTTCCTTTAACTTGGAGATGTTATAGGCATAGCCTTTGGTTTGGAAGCCATATTTTTGGGCAGCCTTAAGGATGTTTTTGGCGTTGGCCCCGTTACGGGAAACGCCACAATCGACGCGGAGTTGTTCAAGGGGTACCCATAGCCCATAATAGGCCATGACCATGGCTAAAGAGGCGGCCCCGCATTCTAGCTCTTCCAGCTGCATTATGATGGGGACGTTAGCGACCCCGGTGGTTTTTGGCTTCTTGATCTTGGGCTCTTTCATTTTTATTTACCAAGCAGGAAGTCCAGCGGCCTAATCTCTTTAACGACCACGTAGTAGGTATAGTCTCCGTTTTCAAGTTCAAAGGAGGTGGTTTGGGCGGTATTGGTGTCTTTAAAGACGGTTAATATCTCGGCTTCTTTGCCGTTGATGGTGACCTTTTGCCCGGCTTTGATGTCTTTGGCATCGCTGGCTTTATAATGCAATGTGGCGACCCCATCGGTAACGGTGGCCGAGCCGGATAGCTTAGCGGGAATGCGCGTAAACATACCCCAGGCTAGGAAAGCCAAAAGCAAGGCCAAGATACCAATCAAAATAACCCAGGTAATGGGAGAAGTGTGTTGCAAGCCTTTGTTTAACTCGTCGGGGCTAGATATCGTCAACGCGCTTTTCTTTTTCATGCTATCTCGGGTAGACGCCCTATTATAGCGTGCGCGTAAAAATTAATCGATATCCAATGGATTGGATAATTCGTGGCCTTCCATGGCTTTTACGGTCTTCTCATACCAGCCATTTTCGAAGAAGGCGCATTTGGTGATATCTTCGTGATAATAATTGACGTCTTTGGAATAAAGTAAGCCTAGGGCCGGACAACCGCCATTGCAGGCTTTGAAATAACGGCAATTGGCGCACTTATCGTTTTCTAAAATCATCTTTAGCAAAGGGGCGGTCGCCAAATTGACATAATCGCTATTCTTAACCAATTCCTTCAAAGGGGTCTTGAAAAGATTGCCTAGACTAATTCCTTTTTCTAGGAAATAGCCTGACATTTGCAGACAAGGCACCACTTCCCCGGAAGAACTGACCGCGATCATGCCGCGGTTACCCTTGCACATGGGGATACGGATATTGAATTCATCCTTATTGCAGGCGACGGGCACGAGCTGATAATGGCAATGGCCGTGATGAGGATGAATCCGCATGAACTGCCAAATATCCACGTTCATCTCCATGCCGCTATTCGCATATTCTTTAGCAAAAGAAAGCAGCTTCTCGTAATATTCTTCGATCGGCAAGCTCGATTGAGGGGCGTTTTGTTCCCATCTGGGGGCTTCGGTGGTCCTAATGATCCGCATCTCGACGCAGCCAAGTTCATTAAGCAACTTTGCCGTTTCCATCATTGAACCTAGGTTCTTGCGGTTAACTTGGACCTGGGCTTTGACCCTAAATCCATTAGCAACGCAAAGTTTGATGGCTTTGATGGTAAGCTCTTCGGCTTTAGGATGCTGTCTGATCCAATTGTGATAACCAACCCCATCGAAAGATATTTTGATCAATGGGTCGCAACCTATTTCCTTAAAGGTATCGAGCATCTTTTGGTTAAGCAAAAGCCCATTGGTGTTTAGCTCGAAAATCATCATGCCACGTTCATAGATGGCCTTAACGATATCTAAGAAGCGACGGTGCACCAAAGGTTCCCCACCCGTCAAAGTGAAGGCGTGTACCCCAATGCTATTAGCTTGGTCGAGGATATCGCAGATCTGCTCATAGGAAAGCTCGCTATTTAAGGGAGCGTTGTCCTTGGCGTTGAAGCAATGGAGACAATTGAGGTTACATTTCCCGGTGACCATAAGATTCATCCGCGGGAAATAGAGGTTATCGTACTCGATAAGGGAGGACCAAGGGTTAGGCTTGTCCCCTTGTTTGCACTCTTCGATTAAACGCTTATCGAGGAGGGTTTTGATGACTTCATCTTTTTTCAAATCATGTTCCCCATCGCAAAGTAGCAGGGTCGCGAATTCTTCCTTAGAAACGCCAAAAGCACAGTCCACGCCTTTTCGGTAGACCGCGCGTTCGACATACCTCCATTTTCTAAGGGCTATATCATCCTTTAAACGGTAGTACATGAAGGTTAATTAGGCTTTGTTTAGCCATTTACAAAGCTTTGTTTTTTATATTCATCAAGGAAGGTGCTGTCCTTGCTTTTGGGGTCCTGAGTGTCACAATTGCCACCACTTACCGCATCGAGTTGTTCTTCGGTAAGTTCGACCCCTTCGTCTTTGGCAAGTTGGAGGAGATCATTGACGTCCCCGCATTCCTTAACCATCACGATTTGGCTTTCGGTTAAGCCCTTTAGTAATTCTTGTTTCGCGTTCATGTTGTTTCTCCTTGGTTTTATTCTTCGTTTAAGTATAGTTTATCAAGATCGGCGCAAGCATCGATCTTCCGGTGCGTTATAGGTCCTCCTCCTCCGCCAATGGTGGAAAGTTCTTCCTCGTTTAGTTCTTTTCTGGCGGCTTTGGAATCGACCTTTTGAAGTTTCTCTTTCTTTCCCATTGGTGGTACTGCTTTGCTTTTGCTGCCCTATCTTAACATGGGCTTTGTCACAGATTTGCCACACTCGGGATTATTTTTTGCTAATCGCGTCGAAATCTTTCTTTTGGATCTTATAGACCGTGACGATATTCTCGATTAATTCAGGGGTATAGAAAGGACTCAAACTTAAAGTTTGCCGCAATTCTTCCTCAAACCCCTCCAAGGAAGAAGGGTCATACCAGGAGTAATCCCAATCCGGGTTTAAATTGCCGAAAACGAAATAAACTAAGAACAAAGTGCCCTTTGTGAAATTACTTAGCATCTCCTTCCCGGTTTTACTTCCCCCAAAGGCATTAGCCAAATCAAAGAAGGGGGCGGGACGGAGGCTTCCCGTATCTAAGTTTCTTAACAAAGCCAAGTTAGCAAAATGGAGATCGGTTAAAAAGGAAAGGGAACGTAAGACGAATAATTTGGTGAAATGTTCATATAGGTCAGGGATGCCATATTGCCTAATCTCCTCGAAGATTTTCATTATTTTGGTCTTATCGCTTAGTTTGCTTATATAAGCTTCATATAATGCATGAGGAAGGACATCGGAAAGATAAACCAGCTCTTCGTTATCTTTGATAAAAGGGGAGGAAACCGAGGCTAGTTTCCCTTTCCAACTCTTTAATTCGTAATGAAGAACTTCCTCATTCCCGAATAACCTTTTAGCCAAAGATGAGGTCAAGCTTTCGGCAATTGGCTCTTCACCATGATCATGGTCAAGGCCGTATTTATATAAATGCGGGCCATCTTCATATACCCAGCCTTTACTGGCCCAACCCGAGGTCACGATATCAGGGACTTCATAGGAACAATCCCCTAAGGCTTTATAGTCATCGTCTAACATGGCTCTGCCAAAACTATCGTCCCATGGATTATTAAAGAAGTTGATGTCCTTATAGGAGATATTTTCTTCGGGCTTTTTAAACCAATAATGGTTAGATAAGGATAACCCATGTCCCTTAAAAGATAATTCCAACCCATTCCGGCATTTAGTGGCCTTCATGATCTTCTCAAAGCCAAATCTATTAGGAGGCATGCAATGGTTATGTAAAAACTCATAAAGGGCGGCGTTTAAATCAACCCCTTCCTTAAGGAAAGCATAAGGGGCCTTATCGAAATGTTCTAATTTATCTAAGAAGCCGACATTAACGTCCTTGCTATCGTAAATAAAAGAAAAGACCTCATAATCTTTGTACATAAAGATATAAAGTCTTTCATGATCAAGCATTGATGAGATCTATTTTATTCGGCGTGGAAGAAGGCCCAGTCGTATTGGATCATATATTCGCCCCGATACTTCCTAACGGCCTCGACGTTGCCTTTTTTATATTCGTAGGCGTCGCAATCGACTTTGGTGACGTCGATATAGCATTCGTTATGACGCTTAACGAAAGCGTCGTCGACATTGGCTTTCTTTAAGACGTTTTGGATATCGGCGATGATGTTCCTTAAATAGGAAGGATGGTCCTCTTCCCAAAGAATCGCATTAAGCTCATTGACGCTTATGGCCGAGCCTTCCCTATCGACTAAATAGGCAAAGGCCTCTTTGGATTTCTTGTAGGAGAACCTCACGGGTTCGCCATCGACGAAGACCTCGAAGTTGCCAAAGCACTTGATCTGCAATCTCTTATGCTTGGAAAAGATGACCGGATTGCGGAGATTTTTGATCTCTTCTTCGACCTTGGCCTTGCTAACCGGTTTGCTGATATAACCGGAGACCCTAAGCTTATGAGCAGGTAAAGCGTATTTCTCATAAGCGGTTACGAAGATGATGTTGACGTGAGGATTGGTGGCTTGGATTTTCTTAGCCAACTCCAATCCATTAAGTTCGGGCATCTCTACGTCAAGGAAAGCCAAATCAATGATCCTTTCTTTTGAGGCTCCAACTGCTTCAAGGGGATTAGTAAAAGAATAGATTTTAGCTTCGTCGGAAGCTTCCTTAACCGCCTTCTCCAGCCTAGCGAGCTGAAGGGGTTCGTCATCGACTAATAACACGTTCATATTTTTTGAAATAATACTACCTTTATTCGTTTGTGGATAAAGGAATTCCTTTGGTGAACTTAAATGCGATCTTCGCCATTTCTTCGGGAGTCCGGGGTTTGCCTTCCTTAAGCCATTTGACCATCAAGGTATAGAAGAGGCTAAACCAGATGGCTTGGAGGGTGCGTTTGGTCTCTTCTTTAGGAAGAAGGGACATAAAGACTTCCAATATCTTAGTTTCAAAGCCGGCTTCGATGATGGCGAGCAAATTGTCCCTACGTTCTTCCGCCAAAGCGAAGAGGCGGAGCCAATTGTCATAGGCGTCATCCCCGATGACTTCAAGCAAGGCCTGGCCGAATTCGGTTATCTCATCGACCAAGACGTCGTCAATTCCTTTGTAATTACGATAAAAGGCCATCCGCGAGACCCCGGCTATTTTGCATAGCCTCGTCACGTTGATGGTCTTATCTTCTTTGTCTTTAAGGATGATCATTAAGGCGTAACGAAAGCAACTCTTAACGAAATCACGGGATTCTTCATTGTTTTTCCTTAACGTCGCGAGTTGCTTTTCGTTCATACTTTAAATAACGTCCTTATTTGTTGTTGATTTCGATAACCGGCTCCTCGTTAACTTTGTCGTTAGCGTTCTCTTTGACGTTTTCCTTAACCGGAGCAATATCGTTATCGTATTCCTCGGCAAAAGGAAGCTCTTCATTGACGAGGTTAGCGTCTTCGATGGCGGGCGGCCATTCCTTATGGGGGCCTTTGCTAACTTCTTTGGTACCGGGGATCATCTTATCCTCGGCGGCGGGTTCGGCCTTTTGGAATTCGTCGATCACGTCGAAGCAAAGGAGTGCCCTATCCTTGGCGGGGTAAGGAAGGTTCATGGCTTCTTCCCTGGTCTTGACGCCTTTATGGATAAGGTAGTCGTTAGCGGCCATCTTAACCGGAGTGGAGTTCTTATAATTGACGTGGTTGTCGTTATCGTAGTCCTTCAAGGTCTGGATGAGGTTGTTATATTCGTGGGAGGTGGTCCGGAATAAGCGTTCCCCGACTCCGCCTTTGATGTGTTCGGCGATCTTGGAGAAGTTCTTGCCGTCTAATTCGGCCAAGGGAATATTGAACTTGGTGGCGTATTTGAAGCATAGGGCATCCCTAGCGACTTCCGCGGAAGGCCCTTTGCAGGCTTCGGGGAATTCGGGATCTTTATAACCGGGCTCTTTGGTGTAGTCGATTTTGAAGACCTTCTTAAGGCCGGCAAGTTCCTCCTCGGTAAGCTTCTTAATCCGAGGTTTGCCATCGACCGGTTGTTCGGGATCGGGGTTATAGACGCGGCCAAGTGAGACATAGGGTTCTTTTGCGCCGCCGACGTTTTCGATAACGTATTCGCTTAAGGCTCCGTCTTTGCTTAAGTCGATGTGGTCTTTTTCGGCTTTGGCGAAATAATCGGAGAATCTCTTAACCTTATCGACTTGACCGGCGCGGCCTTGGTTCTTTCCGGCGACTTGACGGGCTAATTCAAAATTATCGGTGTCGAGATTGCTGCTGCCTATAATGTTTTCCTGGGCTTCGGTGACCACGGGCGGGAAGACGAGGGCATTCTCATCGAGGTGGATCATCTTTTCGGTGGTATCGATCAATGGCTCAAAGTTACGGCCAATCGAGGACATATATTTCTGCATCTCGGGGGTGAGCATATCGGGCGGGAATTTGGTGAGGGTTCCATAGAGTTCGAAACTTTCGAAAGCCACGTCGTAATTATCGGTAGCCCAAGCGACCATCTTGGCGTCCTTATCGGCGCCGGCGGGGCCTTTGGCGATTTCCGCTAATTGCTGGACATTGGTATTAAGCATCTTCTGGAACATCCTTTGGGTGACGGCCTCGGGGTGCTGGAGATACATTTTGATCTTTTCTTCGTTATAGGCTTCCGCGGCGGGGTCATCGCTAGGGATGAGTTCGACGTGGGCAAAACGGGGGAGCTGATAACGTTCGGGGTGATCTTTATCACGAAGATTATCGAACTTCTTTTCAAGACGTTCTTGAATCTCTTTCTTCTTATCGTTGATTTGTTTTAGCTCCATGCCCTTTTTGTAAAAATAGGCATAGGAGGGATCGTTGAGCTTTTTATTTAGCCCATCCATATCGAGTTTGAAATGATAGGGGGTACCGTCAACTTGTTGAATTCTGGCGCCTTCATCAAGATAGGCGTTAAGCGTCTCAATGTTATTCCGATATTTGGTTCTTAAGGCTTCTTTTTCTTCTTCGGTGAACTTGTAAGGCGGCATCGTTTTACTCCTTTTCATCTATTTGTGGCCAAATGATAGCAAAACAGGTGTCACAAAAGTGCAACGCGAGCGAACGTTTTTTCAAATTGTCATATTAAGGTCTTCTTCGACCTCGATTTCGTTTTCCTTAACGGGCTCGCCCATGGATTTAGAACTTTCCATCTTCGGTTCGTCGGAGACCTCTTCCGCGGATAGGAAAGGCTCCCTTCTAGGAATGGAAGCATAGTCCTGATAGACGCTTCTTTCGACTTCATCTGGATCTAGCTCATAAGCCGTTGTAATGGCGTTCATAACAAAGTCCACCCTATCCTTGCTTGTTCCCTTTAAGGTTTCAATGGAATAGCCCTGATCGACCTTATGCTGGATATAAGCATTACCCTTAGTTGCCAAATTCTCTTTATTAAGGTAATTAGGCGACTCGGGATTATGGTATTCCTTAAAGGCCTCCAGGAATTCGGTGTATTGACGCGAGGTGGAACGCAAGATATAGCGTTCCATGAAGTTCCCTTTGTAGCGGTTTTCAATTTGGCTAAGGGAGAACTCCCCAATGAACCCCCGCTTCTGGTTGAACTTAGCTTGATAGGCCTGCTGGTATTTAGAGGCGAAGGACTTATTCATGAGCTTCATGCCATAGACTTGTTTTTCTTCCCGAGGAACGATTTCGACTTGATCTTCTGGATCAGAATCAAAAAGTTCGTCGTATTTAATTTCCCGCTGGTTTATATGGTTACCGTGGCCATCGACTTCATAAGCTACGGGTCTATATTTAACGAACATCCCTGCTTCTAAAGGAATGCCCCGCTGCTTGAAGCGTTCAAAGAAGGTCGTAGGCGAAGAGGAAGTAGCTTGGACTAAAGGTTCATCCAAAATGCGCTTCATCCGTTCCCCTTCTTCCCTTAAGAAGGCTAAATCCATGCCTTGGATCAGCGCGCTTTGTTCGGCGGTAAGTTTAGGGCAGGCTAAATAATCTAAGCTTTCGGCGGCCCTAACTAGGTTAGTCGGATAAGAAATGGTCTCCATCGGTTGAACCACCGACTTCATGGCGGCTTTCATCTCGGGAGTCAAGGCATCGCCGGTTTCTAAGACGGACTTAAAGATGAAGGCTTCCTCGCATAGGGGATAGGTATCGCGGTAATACTCGGCTAACTTCAAAGGATCATCGCCACAATTATAGATGGCGGTTGGGTCGGTATTCATGGCCTTGCCATAACGCATCTTAATGACTTTATAAGGGTCATCTAAATAATCGCGGTAAAGCTTTTCGTTATATTCCTTGGCGGAAGGGGTCCCAGAGGTATCAAATTCAAACTTAATCGCCCGGCTTAAAGGGTCAGGGTCATGTCTAGACTTACCAAAGCTTTTTTCTAGATCGGCCTGGATTATCTCTTGTTGCTGCTTTTGTTGCTGCATCTGCTGCCCGATGCGGTAGATGGCATAGAAGCTAGGATCATCAAGCTTCTTTGGCAAATCCGCGTCATAGGAAAGACGCATCTCTTCGGGAAGAGAATTGTTCATCCTATCGACGAAATATTTATGGCGAGCAAGGATCGTTTGCTTCTCTTTGTCAGTTAAAGGGGCATATTCGATCTTGGTCATAGCTCACTCCTTTATTCGCCAAACATTTGCTTCATCACCGGCGAAGCGACGACGGAGATATTGGTACGGTTGGTAGGCGAAGTAATGATGAAGGCATTACCGCGCGGGTTATTGACGATTTGGTCTTGCTCGACTTCGTTAATCTGTCCGGCCTTATCGTAAAGGGTGCAGAGGTCGTCCATATCGTTAGGCGAGAGGGAGAAGATGAAGGAGTATTGGCAAGCGTTGATGATAGCCGTGGATTTACGGACGATATCCTCGCTTCCGACGAAGTCCTTGATGTTCTGGGT
>CAMOQM010000013.1 GCA_946622925.1 uncultured Caryophanales bacterium
TTTCAACAAACATAACGTTGCCGTTATCGTTCCTAACGAAATCGCTTATAACGATAATACGAAGAGCCCCTTAGGCACTCCGGGCGACTATCGCACCGAAGACTTCGTTGGTACCCCCAGCGACGCCTACCGCGAACTTCCCGGCTTCCAAGTCGACACCAAAGATGCCCTTCCTGCTAGCGTCTTAGGCCAAGATGATAATGTTCTCACCAACGAAAAGGGTCAAATAATCCTCGTTGCCCGCGCTGGCGCTTCCTCTTATCAAGGCGTCCACTTCATGGTCATCGAGCGTTCCGCCCTTTCCGAATATGGCACCACCGCCGATATGTCCGGCGCTAAGAAGGTCCAGGAAATCCCGGCTCCAGCCGCGGGTAGAGGAAGCAAATACGAAGACAAGGACATCACCACCTTATCCGAGTACTACACCATCCACACCCCGAAGTCCACTTCCTTCCCGACCTACAATAACGGTACCTCCTCTTTGGCCAAGACCACCTATATCAACCAGTTGTCCGAATCCGAAGAGACCTATGGTAACACCAGGGACACCCTCGAAGGCCGTATCAAAGACTACAACACCGTCGCCGATACCTTCCGCTTCCAATACTTAATTGAAAACGGCAGCCTCGCCTTCAACACCAATAATGACCTAGTCAAAGGCATCCAGGAAAAAGTCCAGACTTGGATTTCCACCAAACGTGAAACCAACCACGAAAATGCCGTCGAGAAATTCGATGACACCTGGGCCACCTTTGCCGAATACCTAACCCGTGCCAATGAAGCCCGTACCTTAAAAGAAGATGGTTCTCAGAAGTTAATCTCTGAAACCTGCGCCATCGGTTATTCTTCCGAAGACGCCAAAAACGGCACCGGCATCTGGGCTATTGGAGGAGCTTGCTATGCTAAAAAGTAAATTACGCGTCCTTTCCCTTGGACTATTGATGGCCTCCGCCATCGGCCTAGCTTCCTGCTCCACCATTGAAGCTAAGCTAGCCACTTCCGAACAAGATGTCGCCATCCTTACCGGCACCGTTGGCAATATCACCCACAACGACCTCGAAACCTTATTCGAGAAAGTCGTCCCCGGTGATTCCGCCTCCGCCGAAAAGGTCTTAAACGAACTCCTTCTCAAGATCGCCTATGGCAAATATGGGGTCTTCTATGGAGAAGGCGAAAACAAAGGCCTTTATGAGCTCGTCTCCGTTATCGGTTCAATTGAGCCCACCACCTTCGATAACTCGGTCCTTGAATGGGTTAAGAAGAACAATCTAACTTACTTCCAACCCAAGATGGCCGATGGAGAAGCCCAAGAGCATTATGCTAGACGGGTCTCTAACTTAGTGGTCGACTTCTACAATCACATCCTTGAATCCATTAAGAAATCCTTCTGGAGCAATGTCACCAATTCCAACTACCAAGATCGCAACGTCTTCTGCGAGAAGAAGTTCGCTCTTGCCCAGCGTGATAACCTCTACAAGATCGGCGACGCCGCCATCGATAACGACCTAAGGAACGTCGTCAGCGGTTCGGATAACTACGAAGACGTCTTCAACTACTACAGCGAGCTTCTAGTTAACTACAAGGATTACATCGCCCGTTCCGTCCTCCCCGACATCTACCGCAAATTCATCGTCGAAGATTACCTAATCGAGAATAACTATTCTTCCTTAGGCCACACCTACGCGCGTAAAATCCAATATATTGCCCTTGCTGACATCTCTGGCTATTCCCTAGCCACCCAGCGTCTAGTCAATGCTTACGCCGACAAGGTCTTAGAAGCCGATCAAGAAGCCATGAGCACCTTCTGTGGCAAAGATGTTAACTTCGACCACGCCGAATCCTTCCGTGATTTCCACTTCCTCGATCGCCTCTATAACGGCACCTATGACTTAAGCGACGAAGTCGAAAAAGCCATGGCCGAAGCCATCTATGAGGAAGCCGACTTCGAAAGCGTCGTATCCGCAAAAACCGGGGATACCTACTATCCTGCGACCAAAGCCGGAGCCATCTACAAAGATTATGGCGAACTAGAGGATAACGATCGTTCCAAGACCGGTTCCACCACCGACTTCACCAGCGGAGGCACCTACACCACTGCGACCGGCCTCATGCTCAAACTCCGTGAGACCAAAGGCAGCAACTCCGTTACCGAAGGCTGGTACACCTCTTCTGAACTTAGCTCCATCCTCTCCGATCTAAAGACCAGGCTCTTCAAGATCCAGGTTGCTAACGAAGTGGATTCCCTTAAGGCCAATGCCACCCAGGAAGAGATCGATGCCAAGAACGCTTCCCTCTCCTATGGTTGCTATCGCCAAGGCCGTTACTACATCGTCCCGGAGACCAGGCAAAAACCGGTCGAAGGCGAACCGTATCGTCCTTATCTAATCTACGACAAGTCCTCGTCCTCTTGGGTCATCCTCCGCGTCGATGAAGCCGTCAAGAACTCCAAACTTGGCAAGCGCAACACCGGTAAGGATAATCCCACCACTTACGAAGACTTCGCCGAAGCCGGCATGAGGGATGGTAAGCCGACTCAAAACCAAATCATCCTCACCGTCGCCGGTATGATGGCGGGTTCCGACACCTACGTCAAAGCCGCCCGTAGCAAAGTGCTCGAATCCGGTAAGTTAACTTATCATGACCAATCGGTCTACAATTACTTCGAAACCACTTTCCCCGACCTCTTCAATTGATTAAACTTAAGGCAGGAAAACCCTGCCTTTTGTTTTTAAAGGAGTAAAAGCATATGAAAGACGTTTTTTGCAAAATCATCGATGGGGAAATCCCCTCAACCAAGGTCTACGAAGACGGTGACGTCATCGCCATCTTGGATATCTCCCAAGTTACCCGTGGCCACATCTTGGTCATGCCCAAAGCCCATACCGAGTCGATTTTGACTTGTCCGGCCGAAACCTTGACCAAGGTCATGAAAATCGCCCAACGTATCGGCCAGGCCGAAGTCGCGGTCTTAGGGGCCCAAGGAGTCAATATCCTCACCAACGCCGGCGAGATGGCCGGTCAAACCGTCCCCCACTTCCATGTCCACGTCATTCCTAGATACGCTCAAAAAGAAGGCGGCTTCGTCTTAGAAATGAAGCAGCAAGACACCAACGGGCTTGATCTCCCGCGTCTAGCTAGGGACATCGCCAAAGGAATCTAAAACAAAACGGGGTCGCCCCCGTTTTTATTTTGCCTATTTAAGTTCGTCTAGCTCCTCTTCTAGGCTAATCCCAGGCGCGCGCGTATCTTTACTATATATAGGGTAATAGAAATAACGGTCGTCCATATTGGCAAGTCTAGCCGTGAAAGCGCCTTTCTCCACCCCTTCATAAGCTTTATCGAGGATATTCATCTTCGCGTCTAAATCGTCGATTAAGGCCAAAACAAAGGACTCCCGGGTTAAGGGCATGATCGGGGAACCAAATTCCTGTTTGCCATGATGGGACAAGAACATATGTTCGAAGACCACGGCGATCTCTTTTTTGGCATATAAAGGATGCGAGGTGGATTTCTCTTCCTCGGGCAAATCATCATAGGCGAAGTAACCTAATTCCTTGGTAACTTCCCGACACTCGGCCTGACCGATGGAAATATGGCCAAGTAGCTTCCCCTCCAAGGTGAAAGTCGTGACGTTAGGTCCGGATAATTCAATGGTCTTGCCCATGTCATGGACGATAGCCCCACCTAAAAGGATATCGCGGTCCAGAGTCGGATAAACCGAAGCGACCTTCAAAGCCATATCCGCCATGGTGAGGGAATGATAAAGCAAACCCGAGACGAAATTATGGTGGTTCCTAACCGCGGCCGGCCAAGTAAGGTATTTGCTACCAAAACGATTGACCATGGCTTTGGTGAGGACTTTGACATCAGGGTTAACGATGGCTTCGATATAGGCGTCAAGCTTGGCCTTTAAGGTTTCTAAGGCCACTGGGGCATTAGGGATGAAACGGCTCCAATCCACCGAAACAAGGGCAACCTTTTCGCCATTATGGACTTTAAGCTGAAGGGAATCGCGGTATTTCAATACATCGCAGGA
This sequence comes from uncultured Caryophanales bacterium, assembly GCA_946622925.1. GTDB lineage: Bacteria > Bacillota_I > Bacilli_A > RFN20 > CAG-826 > Alloenteromonas. Next base: position 4,037 of record CAMOQM010000013.1, read on the forward strand.
AATGGAAACGACGTTGCCTTTGGCAAAGACGACTTCATCATCGGGATCAACGTCCCATTTCTTGCCTTCAATGGTCCCGGATTTATCCTGGAAAACGAGGGACATGTAGGACTTTTGGGTCGAAGTCACTCCTTTTTTTGAGTCTAAGATTAGTAGGTCGACAAGCAGTCTATCGCCGTCTTTAAATTCGCTGATCATAATTCGATTCCTTTCTCAATCGTTTCCTTGATGGCCTTGGAATGGAATCCTTTCTTGCGTAAATCAAGGTAAATCTTTTCCTTTAATTGGTAGCCTACGTATTTGCGGGAGTATTTGCTTTTGGCCAGCTCGAAATAGCGGTCCAATAATTTCTTTTCCGATTCTTCATCCATTGGCGAGATGCAGGCTTCCACCGCTTCTTCCGCCACCTTCTCATCAAAACCCCGTTCTATCAATGACCTAATCATCTGTAAGGCTTTCTTTTCGGAAGGACTCTTCACATATTTACGGTTTAAGATGGAGGCATACCTAAAGGCTTTTTCCTTTTCCTCTTCGTGACCGAGTTCAATGCTATTGACGATATTTGGGGAAATCCCTTTGGAACGGAGTTCATAGAGGATTTTGTTTTTCCCATATAGACGAAGTTGGGCGATATCATGGACGAAGGTATTGGCGTAGGCTTCGTCATTGATTAAACCAAGGTCTTTTAACTTCTTAGTAACGGAAATGACGATACCTTCATCCGCCCCCTTGGAGAAGAGTTTGGTTTGGATTTCCTTTTCCGAATATAAGTCTTTGCCGAATAGCTTAAGGCAATAGACGTAATAACGGTCTTCGCTGGAAGCATGGAGAATGTTGGAAAGCTCATCGTTATCAACTTCCTTGCCGGCATAAAGATGGAAATCGGTAAAGGTTTCCGGTGACAAAGCCACTTTATTCCCGGATTGGAAATAAATCACGACTTCGTTCTTTTTGTACTTAAGATTAGTTACGACATCACCAATTCTTTTTTCTGACACGGTTATACACCTCATAGATATTTTCGTAGAACCGTTCCATGGAATAAGGGTCGATGGCCTTAATGGCGTTACTTTCGATCCGCTTTCGCTTCGCAGGTTCTAGATTAATTACGTTTTCAAGCTTTTGGGCCAACTCTTCCTCGGAGAAGAAGAAATAGCCGGATTCATCATCTGAAATGGTATGGGCCAAGTTGTCGTCATAACGGGCCAAGACGATAAGATGGGCCGCCATCGCTTCCATATAGGTTAGGCCTTGGGTCTCGGTAAGGGAGGCCGAAACGAAGCAATCGCCCAAACGATAATAATCTTGGGTTTCATCCGGATCGCACTTCCCGGCGAAAACGACTTGCTCATTGAGATTAAGATGATTGGAGATCTCCTTTAATTCCTCTTCGGCCGGCCCCCAACCAACGATAACTAGCTTGGTCTTGACCTTGGGTTTATCATCTAAGAATTTGCGGTAGGCCCGTAAAACTAAGTCGATAGACTTTTCTTTGGCGACTCTGCCTAAGGAAAGGATTACGTAATCATCGGGGGCGATCTTTAAGGATTTCTTAAGCGCGGCCGTCTTTTCCTTATCCTCTTTGCTAGGATCGAATTTAGATAAATCGATACCGGTCGGAATGACATCGATTTGCGAGTCGATATTGATGGCCCTAAGATAGTTTTTGATCTTATCCGAAGGGGCGATGATGGAATCAAACAAATTAGATTTGGTACGGTAGAAAGCCCGAACCGTATGGCGAGCGAACCTATCGAAATGCCCTTTGGTGACATAGTAGGCATAATCCTCGATCATCGTATGGAAGGTATAGATAGAGCCGACATGCAACCTACTGGCAACGATTGAGCCAAACATGCCAACCCCCATATCGCTTTGGATATGGCAGACATCGGGTTTGAAATAGGCGATGATCTCCATGGCTTTGGGGTTATAGATTTTGGAAAAGCGGTAGCCATACATTTGCTTTAACTCGGCCCCAGGGAGGCGGAGCACGCCATCCTTAAACTCCATGAAGTCGTTAAACGGATTGGTGGTGATGACCATGACGTTATGGCCATGTTCCATCAAGGTGCGACGCAAATTGAAAGTCGAGGTGGCAACCCCGTTTATTTCTGGTGGATAGGTATCGGTGAATAAAGCGACGTTCATAAGTCCCAGTGCTCCCAATCGTCCTTTTTCTTTTTGACCTTCTTTTGCTTCTTAGGCTTTATCTTGCCTAACTCCTGAGGCGGAATCTGATAGGTGGTCCTAATGGAGCGTCTAGTCAAAGGTTCTTCGTCATCGAGACGTTGGCCTTGATTGCTCTCCGAAATACGACGCTGAATTTCCTTCCTGGAGAATTGGCGGGTCTCATAAACCGTATCGGCGGAGCGCTTACGTTCGGCATAGGTCTCCAACTGCAAAGTAACGAAGGTTTTGCGGTTGGCGTAGACGATGCTCTCTTTTGGACGGGAACGGTATAAAGCGGCGACCAAACCGGCCACTAACAAAGGAAGGTGGAAGGTCGCGGTTCTCCAAATAATCTGGGAGGCGTTGATGATACCGGCATTTCCATTGAAGGTATTGAAATATAGCTGGTTATAGAAGAATTCGGAAATACCGGCGGCGCCTGGGATAGGAACTAGCCCGGTAACCATCTGGTGGAAGTTAAGCATGAAGGCCGAATCGATCATGGTATAGAAATTAAAGCTGGCATTTTCGCCCCAGGCGTGCAAAGCAAAACCGGCGAAATAAGGGATGGTCGACCTAAGCATGATCATGAGGAAGAACAAAATAACCTGCAAAATCAAAACCGGAACGTTAGCCTGAAGGCGCTTTAACTCGATTTTGAAGTTTTCGACTTGGACGCGGAGGTTTTCCCTGGTTTTGTCCGGATTCTTTAAAATGCGGATTTTGGCAAAAAAGCCGATGATATAGTGAAGGATGAAGTTATGGAACTTATGGCTATAGCTCATGGCGAAAAGAAGGAAGATAACCGATAAGTTAAGAAAGAATCCAAAAATTACCAAAGGGGTAATTGGGATGTTGATCCAGTTGCCGTTGACTTGGAAGCTAAAGGGCTGAATGCTCATGACGTCTTTCCAGTCGATGGCCAAGGCGACGATATCGATGAGGATCAAAACGGTTTGATAGATAATCGACCACATGACCGCGATAGAAGCAGCGTTAGAAACCTGCATCCCCTGCGATTTCATGGTGTAGACCTGCATGACCTGACCGCCGCTAGCGCCAGGGGTGACGGAAGAATAGAATTGCCCAACCAAAGATGTGGCTAAACCCTGATGGTATTTATAATCGCGGGAATATAGACGGCAGAATACCAAGATGATCAAAGCGTCGATGCAATAGGATAAAGCCACTATACCAACGATTAGAAGCAAGAAACGCCAATCGCAAGTCGAGATAGCCGCCACGACCTGATCGAAGGTGTTATATAGAGACAACGTCAAAGAAATCGCGGTCGCAACCAAGACGATGAGAATATAAAGAACGTACTTCAGTTTACCGTTCTTGTTCTTTTTGGTTTCGTTAGTCGGTCTATCGTCCATGTGGGCTAAGTATAGCCCACTTTCGCGCATAAAGGAATGTTTGTAACGCCTAGAAAATAAGAAAGGACGAAAAAAGCGCGATGGACTCGCGCTTATCTATTAAAGGGATGATAACTTATCTTCCCTTTATCGTCTTTAAATCCGAGATAGTAAGAACCTTTGCTTAGCCCTTCACCCACGAAGACGAAGATTCCAAAATAGCTAGCTTCAGGAGGCACAGACAAGGAAGAAGAACCATAATCCCATCTTCCGCCCCTACCTCCGGTTTCAATCGGGGCATCGCTAAGTTTAGAAACCTCGACGAGCTGATGGTTTTGCTTTTGATAGATGGCGAACTCACTATATTTGAAGTCCTTCCGAGTGGAATTGAAGAATTTGGCTTCAAGACGAAGTTCGCTATAACGAAGATCGTTCATTACCTTCAAATCCAAAGTCAGGCCTCCGGAGTTTTTCAAATAGGAGGAAATCCTCAATAAGACGAAGACAATGATGGCTCCCCCGATCGCCACGCCCGAAAAGGCGATACCGGTGGTAGCGCCCTGGGGAAGTTGCGATTCGAAAAGAGGGAAGAGGTTCATGGGTTAGGATTTAAATTAAATCTTTGGTTTTTATTGGATGCCGTTAGGATTCTTCTTTTGGAAGTTATAGGCATCGGCGCAGGCCTTTTCGACGCTGCGGGTGGCTTTCCAATGGAGTTCGCGTTCGGCTTTATCGACGTTGGCGTAGTTAGCGGTGACGTCTCCCGGCCTGCGTGGGGCGAAACTATGGGGAACTTTGACGCCGGTGGCTTTCTCGAAGGCATTGATAACCCCGAGGACGGAGGTGCCTTTGCCGGTGCCAAGGTTATAGATGACTAAGCCGGGATTGGTGGCGAGTTTATTCAAGGTGGCGACATGGCCCTCGGCTAAATCGCAGACATGGATGAAGTCGCGGATGCAAGTGCCGTCTTCAGTGGGATAGTCATTGCCGAAGACTTTGAGTTCGGGGCGCTTGCCGATAGCCACTTGGGTGACATAGGGAAGGAGGTTATTGGGGATACCGTTAGGATCTTCGCCAAGGAGTCCGGATTCATGGGCGCCGATGGGGTTGAAGTAACGGAGTAAGGCGATGTTGAATTCGGGATTGACCTTCTGATAATCGGTAAGGATACGTTCGATCATCTTCTTCGTTTCGCCATAAGGATTGGTGGTTTCGCCTAACGGGGTGGTTTCAAGAAGCGGAAGCTCCTTAGGATCGCCATAAACGGTCGCCGAAGAAGAGAAGACGAGATTATGGACGCCATACTTCTTCATGCATTCGACAAGGGTAATGGTCGAAAGAAGGTTGTTCTTATAGTAGGCAAGTGGGATTTGGACGGATTCGCCAACGGCCTTAAGTCCGGCGAAATGGATAACTCCATCGAACTTATGGGAGGCGAAAACTTTCTCTAATTCTTCCTTATCGCAGCAATCCACTTTATGGAACTCGGGGCGGACTCCGGTGATGGTCTCTAGCCTATCGAGGACTCCGATTTTGGAGTTGGCCAAGTTATCGACGATGACGGCTTCGTGGCCATTTTGGTAAAGGGCGATGACGGTCTCGCTTCCGATGAAGCCAAGGCCTCCAGTAACTAAGATTTTCATTGCAAATCCTCCTTATTTCTCTTTATTTGCATGATTTTTGCAGTGTTTTTGATTTAGCGCTTAGCTAATTCCTCGTTCATGATTTTGGCCACGGCCCCAGGGTTAACCTTGCCTTTGGCGGCCTTCATGACTTGGCCGATTAAGAAGCCCACGGCCCTATCTTTACCGGCTTTGAAGTCAGCGATAGACTGGGGGTTAGCGTCCAATACTTCGGTGACGAAAGAGAGAACCAAGCCATCGTCGGAGATCTGTTTTTCGATCTTCAAAGTGGTCTTAGCTTCTTCTGGTTCGACGCCTTCTTTCAAACAGTAATTGAAGATATCGACGCACTGCTTATGGCTATATCCATCATCTTGATAGGCGGCGATTTTGGCTAGGTTATCGCCGCTTAAGGGGAATTCGGTTATGGCCATGCCGTTCTTATTTAGATAGCCATTAACTTCGACGATTAGGAAGTTGGCCACGGTTTTAATGTTCTTGGCGTTGACGATGGCCTTTTCGAAATACCGGCTCATCTCGATGTCGGATAAGATGATGGCGGCATCGGTTGAGGATAATCCAAAGCCTTCATAACGGGCTTTCTTATCTTCGTAAAGTTCCGGGCAGGTTTTGATGGCCTCATCGACGAATTCATCGGAAAGATGGATCGGGGCGATATTGGGTTCGCAGAAATACTTATAGTCAACCGCGTCGGTCTTAACCCTCATCAAAACCGTCTTACCGCTAGCTTCGTCGAACCTCCTGGTCTCTTGCTGGACTGGGGTTCCCGCTAATAAGCAGGCGGATTGTCTAGCGATTTCATAGTCCAAAGCGACTTCGATGTTCTTTAAGGAATTAAGGTTCTTTAATTCGACCTTGGTTCCAAACTTATCCGAGCCATAGGGACGAAGGGAAACGTTAACGTCGCAACGTAGCGACCCTTCTTCCATCTTGCCATCGCTAGTCAAGGTATAGACGACGATATTCCGAATAGCTTCGACATAACGCATCGCTTCCAAACCGTTTCTCATCTCAGGGCAAGAAACGATTTCGACCAAGGGCACGCCAGCCCGGTTATAGTCAAGCAATGAATAGGAAGCCATATGGAGTTGCTTACAGGTATCTTCCTCCATGTGGATCCTTTCGATGTGGATCTTTTTGGGGTTGCCTTCCTTATCAAGGATGGTCAAATAACCATTCTTACCGATAGGACGGAATTGTTGGGTGATTTGGAAACCCTTCGGAAGGTCGGCGTAGAAATAGTTCTTCCTATCAAAATACAAAGTATGGTCTATTTCCATGTGCAAGGCATTTGCGACCCTGATGGCGTTAATGACGGCTTGCTTATTGACCACCGGCATAGTGCCAGGGAAAGCCATATCCAAAGGGGTGACATGGGTATTGGGTTCTTTGGAGAAGGCGTTAGGAGAAGGCGAGAACATTTTGCTCTTGGTCCTCATCTCAACGTGGATTTCTAGACCGATGATAGCTTCGAAGTTCATTTATCTGTCCTCCTTTTTGGCGGAGAGTCCACCAAGTCCGGTGACGTCTTCGACTTGCTTGGCGAAATTTAAGACCTCGCCATCTTCAAAAGCCCGTCCGGTGATATTGGCGCCTAAAGGCAAACCATTTTCTAAGGCAAAAGGCACGGTGATGGAAGGAAGGCCTCCGAAATTGCCGATGGCCATATGGTTATCGGCGATGAGGTATTCGCTGGACAATTTGTCTCCACTAGCATTGAACAAAGGGGCAACCGATGGGGCGGCCGGAACGAAGATGAAGTCATGGTCTTTAAGGACGGCGTTGACTTCGCTAACGATCTTGGCGCGGTTACGTTGGGCCCTTAGGAATAGTTCTTCTTGATTCTCGCTCATCAAAGCAAAGCTTCCGATGACGAAACGCCTTTTGATTAATTCGGAGAAACCGTTGGTCCTGGCTTTACGCATGACTTCCTGATAGGAATTACCTTCATAGTAAGGGCCGAATTTAATACCGTCCAAATTGGCGTTATTGCTGGTGGCTTCGGCGCAGGAAATTACAAAGTAAGTGGCGTAAATCGAAGACAAAGAGGCGGGGTCCATATGGACATAATCGATGCACGCCCCGTTTTCTTTTAGCTTATCGAGGGTCTTATTGAATTCGGCTAGGAGTTCTTTATCGGAAATCGAATCGACGATTTCGGGGATAACGGCCACTTTATATTGCTTTTTGGCTTTGGTGGCTTCTAGATAATCCTCGACCGGTTTAAACGATGAAGTCGAATCGCGGTCATCGCGTCCAGAAAGGGCGTTAAGGACGATCGCAGCATCTTCGACGTGACGGGTAAAGAAACCAACATGGTCCATAGATGGGGCGAAGGGGAATAAACCATAACGGGAAATCCTTCCCCAAGTCGGTTTAAGCCCGACCAAGCCGCCATAGGAGGCGGGTTTTCTAACCGAGTCGCCGGTATCCGAACCAAGGGCGAAGGGAACGATAGAGGCCGCGGTGGCCGAAGCGCTGCCGCAGCTTGATCCACCGATCATACGTTTATGGTCGGGATCATAAGGATTATAGGTGTAGCCAAGATGGCCGGTCATGCCGCTGCCACCCATAGCAAGTTCATCTAAGGTGGTTTTACCGATTAAAACGGCTTTCTTTTCCTTAAGTATTTCGATGACCCTAGCATCATAGATAGGGACATAGCCTTTTAAAATGTTGGAGGAAGCACAAGTTGGAATACCTTTGGTGGAAAGGTTATCTTTGGCGACATAAGGAATACCCCAAAGGAGGTTATCCTCTTCGACTTCGGTTAACTTTTCGGCAAATTCCAAAGCCTCTTTCTCGCAGATATATTCAAAGCAATTATCCTGATTGGCTTTGGCTCTTAATAAAGCTTCCTTGGTTAATTCAAGGGGCTTGACCTTCTTTTCAACATAAGCCGCGTGGATTTCGCGGATCGATAAATCTAGATACGACATATTAGCCCACCACCTTTGGAAGTTTGATTTCGTTATTTAGGACGCTGCCGGCGTTGCTTAAGGCCTCTTCGACGCTTAATGGGGTGACCGGGACATCTTCCCTTAAGAAAGTGACGGTGCAATCAAAGGGAAAGGTCATGGGTTCATATTTCTCAAGCCCTTCGATTTTTGAGATGGTCGCCATTTGTTTAGTCAAAACGTCGAACTCATTAAGTAAGGTATGATATTGGTCCTCGGTCATGTCAAACATCAATCTTGATGCGGCATCTTTGAGGACATCGATGTTAATTTCCTTCATGTCATTCCTCCACAAGTAGATAACTATACACGAAATCCCATAGGGATTAACCCCTAAGATTTCCTAAATGGGCCAATAAACCCTCTTCATCCATGATTTCTATGCCTAAGGCTTGGGCTTTATCGAGTTTGCTGCCCGCTTCGGTTCCGGCAATGACACAGTCGGTTTTCTTTGAAACCGAAGAGGAGACCTTCGCCCCGATTCCTTCCAATATTTCAGTAAGTTCGGTGCGGCCATAACGTTGCAACGTTCCGGTTAAAACCACGGTCTTGCCATAGAAATAGGAAGAGGTATCGACCATATCGGTGCCAAGATAATCGAAGTTGACTCCAGCTTCCCGAAGCCTTTCGATGATTTCCTTATGGTGCTCGTCTTCAAAGAAGTTAACGATATTTTTGGCCATGATGCCGCCGATATCGTCGATGGCGATAAGTTCTTCCTCACTAGCTTTAGCCAAGGCGTCAAGGTTCTTATATCTTCTAGATAAAACCTTCGCGGTCTTTAATCCAATTTCTTTTATGCCTAGCCCAAATAAGAGTTTCTCCATCGATTGTTTTTTGGAGTTTTCGATGGCCGTGAGCATATTATCGATGGCCTTTTCTCCCCAACCATCGAGTTCTTGGATCCGCGCGGCATGGTTATATAGCCAATATAAATCCGGGATATCGTGGATAAAGCCTTCGGCGAAGAGTTCTTCCACCACTTTATCGCCCATGCCTTCGATATCCATGGCATCGCGGCTAGCGTAATGGATGATGGATTCGATCTTCCTAGAAGGACAATCGCGGTTAAGGCAATAATGGAGGCCTTGGACTTTGGTTAGGGGCTGCCCGCATTCAGGGCAATTCTCCGACATCACGAAAGGGGTTTGGGTGCCATCGCGTTTGCTAACGACGGGAGCCACGACCTCAGGAATAACATCCGCGGCTTTTCTTAAGATAACGGTATCTCCGATCATCAAACCCTTTTCCTTAAT
>CAMOQM010000014.1 GCA_946622925.1 uncultured Caryophanales bacterium
GCGAAGATTTCAAACGTATCCGCATTGGCATCGGTGAACCGGCCCATTCTGGTATCGATCATGTCTTAACCAAGCCCACCGGGGAATCGCTTGATCTAATTAAAGGGGCAATCCACCAAGGAGCTTTGGCTTTACGCGATTATCTCCTCCATGATTTTGCCTATGCGATGAACCACTATAATTAAAGAAAGGAGGCACATGGCCGACCTTCTATCCTCCATCTTAAGCCTATTTCCCACCTCCCCCCTTCTTGACAAAAAGGGTGATTTTGTCGTGGATGAAAGCCTAGGCACGGGTCTACTATTTGCCTGCGAATTTAAGAAAAACCCCACCAAACGCGCCATTGTTTCCTCTAACCTTTATTCGGCCCAAAGATTATATGAATTCATGCTCAACTTCCTCGATGAGGATGATTTGATTTTCTTCCCTGGCGATGAACTATTAAGAGCCGAGACTTTAGTATCTTCGAAAGAATTCCTTATCCAAAGGATATTCGGCATGAACGAAGCCCTTCAGGATAAGCCCAGGATTCTCATAACCCACCCTTCGGCGTTGCTCCGTTTCTTGCCAACTCCCCAAAGTTATCAGCAGCACACGATTAAACTCGCCAAAGGCCAGGAATTTGATTTACCTAGCCTTAAGCAAACTTTAGTCGAGCTTGGCTACGAACGAGTCGAAAGGGTAGAAGCCCCGCTTCAATTCGCCGCTAGGGGTGACATCTTGGATGTTTATTCGGTTGAAGCTTTGTCTCCGGCCCGTATTGAATTCTTCGGTGATGAAGTTGATGCCATCCGCCTTTTCGATATTGCCACCCAAAGATCTAAGGGTGAAGAAAACGAATATGTCATATTACCCGCTACCGACATCTTTATTGCCGAGGAAGAATTAAACACCCTCGCTTTAAGGATTAAGGAAAGAGAAGAAATCGACGAAACGACTATCACGCCCTCGCTATTTGAGGAAGAAAAGAATTATGTTTCCAACGAGTTACAACGTTATATAACCCACGATTATAAACCTAGCCTTTACCGTTATTTCTCCTTGGTAAACGAAGTTCCTTGTTCGATTTTGGATTATTTCAAACCCGAGCTTACTTTCATTGGTAATAAAACCCAATTCCAATCGACCCTAGCTATGCTAGAGCAAGAGGCTGGCGAATATCTAAGCGAGCTTCAATCCAGGGGAAAGATTTGTTCTGGCCTACGTCAATACATGGGGCTTTATGATGCCTTTAAGAAAGGTTATAGAACCGTTTATGGCGTTCCTTTTGCTACCCCCAACGACACTTATCAATTCCACGTTCATAAAGCCGCTTCTAACACCGGTGGGTTCGCGGGCATCATCACCCATATCCAAAGTTATTTGTCCACTAACGACAAAACGGTGATTTGTTTAAGCGATACCCATAAACGGGAATCCGTCATCGGATTATTAAAAGAGAACAATATCGATTTCGAGGAAGTTAAAGGCTTTGAAGAACCCAAAGGAAAACTGGGCCTATCCACTTCTTATTTAAATGAAGGATTTGAGATTCCTTCCTTAGGAAAAGCCTTCTTGTCCGAAAACGATATTTTTGGAAGGAAGAATGTTTCCTCTAGGTTTGCTTCTCGCTTTAAAAACGCGACCGTCCTTCGGAGTTTTGAGGAATTAAAGCCCGGCGACTATGTCGTTCATGAATATAGTGGTATTGGCAAATTCGCTGGCATCGAAACTTTACTCGTAGAAGGCAATCACCGCGATTTCCTCCATATTCTCTATGCTGATAACCAAGCTCTTTATGTTCCATTAGAACAATTCCGTTTAGTTCGTAAGTACGCTTCAAGAGAAGGGGCCGTACCTAAGTTATCCCATCTTTATGGTGGAGACTGGGAAAAGAAAAAGAAGCAAATCCAAAAGAGGGTCAACGAACTAGCCGATCGTCTTATTGCTTTATATGGCAATCGCGCTAAAAGCGAAGGCTTTGCCTTCCCGCCCGATGACGAGCTCCAGCGCCGTTTCGAAAGCGAATTCATGTATGAACTTACTTCCGATCAGGCCAAGGCTTTAGCTGAGATCAAAGCGGATATGGAAAGCCCCACCATCATGGACCGCTTGCTCTGTGGTGACGTTGGCTTTGGCAAAACCGAAGTCGCCTTTAGGGCCGCTTTTAAGGCGATCGTGGCCGGTAAACAAGTCGCTTTGCTTTGCCCAACCACTTTACTAGCTAGGCAACACTACGAAGTGGCCAAAGAAAGATTCCAAAATTTCGGGGTTAGGATTGGGCTATTATCCCGTATGGTGTCCACCAAAGAACAAAACGTCACCATATCCAAGGCCAAAAAGGGAGAAATCGACCTCCTTATCGGCACCCACCGCCTTTTATCCAAGGAAGTTGGATTCAAAGACTTGGGTTTACTGATAGTCGATGAAGAACAACGTTTTGGGGTGGAACAAAAGGAAAAGATAAAAGAATTTAAAAACGCGATCGACGTTTTGACCTTATCGGCCACCCCAATTCCTAGGACCTTACAAATGTCTTTGATTGGGATTAGGGCTCTAAGCGAAATCCATACCCCGCCTTCTTTCCGCGTCCCCATCCAAACTTATGTCGTGCCTTTTTCCGAAGAAGTCATCGATGAATTGGTCTCTCGTGAGCTAGGGCGCGGAGGTCAGGTCTTTTATCTCCATAACAACATCGATTCCATTTATGCCGTCGCCACTAAGCTATCTGAGCGCGTTCCTTTAGCTAGCGTTGGGGTGGCCCACGGGCGAATGGATAGGACCGAAGTCGAAGATATCATGACCAAATTCTATGATGGGGAAGTCAACGTCTTAGTTTGCACTTCAATCGTCGAAAACGGGATCGACGTTCCTAACGCCAACATGATCGTAGTCGAGGACGCCGACCATTTTGGACTAAGCCAACTCTACCAAATTAAAGGCCGGGTCGGACGTGGAAACCGGATTGCGTATGCTTACCTCATGTACCGCCCTCACAAGGAGTTAAACGAAGACGCCCAGAAGAGGTTAAAAGCCATCTCGGAATTCACTGAATTAGGATCTGGATATAAGATTGCCCAACGCGATTTGATGATTCGTGGCGCGGGCGATATTCTGGGCCCTGAGCAGGCTGGATTTATCGATTCGGTAGGTTTAGATCTCTACTTAAAACTCCTCAACGAAGCCATCGAAGGAAAGAAAGAAGCCAAGATTCCCGAACCTCCCGTTCCGCGGAAAATGTTTGCACTTGACGCCTATATCCCCGCAAATTACGCAAATAATTCTGATAAATTAGAACTTTACCAAGAACTTGATGCCATTACTAACGATAAAGATTTGGAAGGCTTTAGAAAGAAGGTTAGGGATATCTATGGACGAGTTCCTAATGAGGTTGGTTTGCTTATTGATAAGAAGCGGGTCGACATATTCATGGAGAAGGAAGAATTTGAAGGTATCGAAGAGACCAATAACCGGGTCGACATCACTCTTTCGCCAGCCTTCTCTAAGATTAATGGAATTGGAAACTCGCTATTCGAATCTCTCTCGGATTATCTATCGTATTTAAGGGTGTCATTCGTGGAAAGAAAGCTCAAAGTTATGCTTACCAAGAAGGAAGATTGGATCCACGATTTGCTCGCCATTCTTCGGATCATTGACCGCGTTTATTTGGTGGAAAGAGATAAATGATTTTGCAAATTTCTTTAAGAAATCGACGCTATTCTCTTCACAATCCCTATGGGAATTGTGTAACATTTTCATAATGCGAATCGATAAATTCTTAAAAGTGTCGCGTTTAGTCAAACGCCGCGAAATCGCCAAACGTCTCTGCGACGACGGCGATATGAAGATCAACGGCAAAGTCGCTAAGCCTAGTAGTGAGGTTAACGAGGGAGACATCCTCGAACTAACCTTAGGGAAAAGGATAATCCAAGCCAGAATCTTGGAAATCAAACCTTATTCCAACAAACAAACCGCCAATAATCTCTATGAGATAATATCCGATAATATCGGGGAAAGGACGCCCATCGATGATTAACTACAAACTTAAGAAAAACGGAACCTATTTGGTCTCTTGTAACTTCTCCCCGGACGGCATGGCTTTGGTCGATATGCTCCTTCAAGAGAAGGTTAAGATGATTTTGGTCTATATCGACTACGGCAAAGGCGAATTCGCCGGCGATATCGAAGGGCTAGCCGAATATGCTTTTGATAAAGATATCCGTTTGGAAGTCCGTAAAGCCCCCGAAGCCCCTGAGAACAAAGACGATTATGGCGCTTGGGCTAGGGATGTCCGCTATGACTTTTTCAAAGAAATCTACGTCGCTAACAAGGCCAGCGGTTTAATCCTTCCCCATAGCCAAGACGATTTGCTTGAATCCTATCTATATCAACGCGATCACAAGGCCGCCTTACATAAACACGGCATGACTGAATCCTCCATGATTTCTGGCATGGTCGTTATTCGTCCTTTGCTTCACCTTTCTAGGCAAGACCTTGTTGAATATGCCGATGAACACCGCGTTCCTTATTCAAAGCACGCTGCCGAATTCGAGTTATATCACACCAAATCCGCCTATTATCGTGAAATTGCTTCGATGTCGGAAATCGACCGCGAGAACCTAATCCGTGAAATGGAATTCCGTAATGATGAAACCATCAAGATGGATAAGGAAATGCGTTCTTTGGTCGATGAAAGCGAAGAACTTGATATCCGCGCCCTCATCTCTCTTGATCAAGATGCCTATGCCGATACCATCAACCGTTTCCTTGCTAAAGCCGACGAAGAAATCGAAGTTACCGAAGAATTGTTAAAGAGGATTCGCGCCTTCTGCTTATCCCCGCTTCCTAATGATTCCATGCAGCTTGGCGCCGAAACCTATTTGATCAAGGAATATGACAACATCTTAATCGGCCATAGGTTTGATGAACTTCCTTATACCTATACCCTCGAAGCTCCGGGAAGGTTAGTCACCCCCAATTTCTATTTGGATTTCAGCAATGGCGCCGAAGACCGCGGCATCCATGCCGATGATTACCCGATAACCATCCGCAGCGCCCTTCCTTATGACACTTACGTAGTACACGGCTACCTTGAATCGGTCCACCGTCTCTACACTTTATGGAAGATGCCGATGCGTCTACGTTATATTTGGCCGATCTTCGTCAACAAGAAAGGCAAGATCATCTACGTCCCAAGATATCGTCGTAATTTCGTCGAAGAACGCACCTCCGTGCTTAAGATGAAATTAAAAGACGAAGAGCGTTAATCTTGACATTATCCTTCTAGGATATACATTTAGTTGCTTTTTATGAAAAAAGCCCCCCGATTTTAAATTAGTGAAAGGAGCCGACCATGAACGACGGACAACAGCCCCCAAGAAGAAGTATATTTGGCCGCTTGATCCCCTACATTCTGATGCTTACCACCATCGGTTTGTTCGTGTGGCTTATATTATCCAATACCCTTAACCGCTCCGAGGTCTGGAGTACCAGTGACATCGATGCTAATTTTGGCTATTCGGTGAAGGTTGAAACCGATGCCGAAGGCAATGTTACCGGTGGCAAATTGGTCCAAACCCAAGATTACGCTAGCTTAGGTACGACCACTTATCCCACCGGTAAGAAAATCGTCCAAGTCGCGGTCAACCGTTCTTATAAATCGGTAACCATCCAAGGCGCCTATGTTTTGATGAATAATGACGCCAAATTCATCGGATACCGCAATTTCACCGTCCTCATCGACGAAAATGCCTGGGCCGAGGATTTCTCTTATATCCATAAGACCGGTACCGTTGAAATCACCATCGCCCACTCTTCCTACCAGTCGATCTTCCAATCCCAGATCGACCAAGCCAAGGAATATTTCACCAACGGGGCCCACGGATTCAATGCCAAAGACGTCAAGTTACTTGTTAATGATGCCTTTGCCCGCTCTTGGTGGGATGATTGGGGACCAACCATCATCTCGACTCTGATCATCATCCTCGTCGGTGGTTTCATCTTCTCGATGATGGCCCGTTCCAGCAACGCCTCCAATAACAATATCTTTAGCTTTAACAAATCTCCCGCCAGGAAGGTCAATAACAACAAAGTCAAGTTCTCCGACGTAGCGGGTTGCGACGAAGAGAAAGCCGAAATGGTCGAGCTCGTCGAATATCTAAAAGATCCGAAGAAGTATTCTCGTTTTGGAGCCAAATTACCTAAAGGCGTCTTATTAATTGGTAATCCTGGTACCGGTAAGACCTTGCTTGCTAAGGCCGTGGCCGGCGAAGCCGGGGTTCCCTTCTTCTCGATTTCCGGTTCGGATTTCGTAGAAATGTATGTAGGTGTCGGCGCCGGACGTGTCCGTGACTTGTTCCGCCAAGCCAAAGCCGCCGCTCCATGCTTGATCTTCATCGATGAAATCGACGCCGTCGGCCGTCAACGTGGCGCTGGCTTAGGCGGTGGTAACGACGAACGTGAACAAACCCTTAACCAGTTATTAGTCGAAATGGATGGCTTTGAACCTAACTCCGGTATCTTAGTCATTGCTGCGACTAACCGTGATGACGTCCTTGACCCAGCTTTGCGTCGTGCTGGTCGTTTCGACCGCACCATCACCGTTTCCTTACCCGATAAAGCCGGACGTGAAGCCATCTTTAAAGTCCATGCCCGTGGCAAGAAACTTTCCCCTGACGTTGACTTTGCCGCGCTGGCTAAACGTACCGTTGGATTCTCCGGTGCCGATATCGCTAACGTCTTAAATGAAGCCGCTATCTTGGCCGTTCGTGGCAATAAAGAAGAAATCGGCCTCAATGAAATCGACGAAGCTATTGACCGTTCGATCTCTGGACCTGCCAAATCCTCAAAGAGGATGTCCGAAGAAGAAAGGAAGCAGGTTGCTTACCACGAAGCCGGCCATGCCGTCATCGGTATCAACTTACCCTATTCCGATAAGGTCCAAAAGATTACCATCGTCCCGCGTGGCAATACCGGTGGTCACGTCTTGATGACTCCGGAAGACGATCGCTTCATCATGACCAAGAATCAATTGATTGCCGAAATCACCGGACTTCTCGGTGGACGTACTTCCGAAGAAATCTTCTTCGGCGACGTTTCGACTGGGGCTAGCAACGATATTGAAAGAGCTACCCGTTTGGCTAGGTTAATGGTTACCGAATTTGGTATGTCCGAACTTGGTCCCATCCAATATGAACGCGACACGGGGTCCGTTTTCTTAGGACGCGACTACGCTTCCACCCAGAAGAACTTCTCGACCCAAATCGCCTTTGAAATCGATAAGGCCGTCCGTCAAATCATCGACGATGCCCACGCTAAGGCAACTGAGTTATTGACGGAAAAGAAGGACCAGGTCATCTTGATCGCCAATACCTTGCTTGAAAGGGAGACTATTACCGCTGAGGAAATCGAATCCTTATGCAAGACCGGCAAACTTCCCGAAGCGGTTAAGCCTGAGCCTGAAAAGGTAGAAGAGCCCACCGTGAAAGAGGAACCTGAACCGGAGGCAGAACAGCCTAAGGCTGAAGAACCGACCCCTGAGAAACCCGCGCCTAAAGCCAAAAAGGCCGAAGGTGACAAGCCTGCCGCTAAAAAGGGAACGGCTAAGAAGCCTGCCACCAAGAAAGCGCCTGCCAAAAAGGAAAGCAAGCCGAAAGACAAATAAAGATTACGCCGACTCGCAAGGGTCGGCTTTTCTTGTTTATGGTAGGATATGCTCGTGAAAATCAAAGACCTCGAATTAAAAGGAAACGTTATCCTCGGGCCGATGGCGGGAGTCACCAATCTTGCCTACCGTGATTTTATGAAGCCTTTTGGTGTGGCCCTTTCTTATTCCGAAATGATTTCCGACTGCGGCATTTCCTATGGAAATAAACGCACTTACGATTACTTGGAGACCAGCGATATAGATAGGCCGGTTGGCTTGCAACTGTTTGGTTTTGATATCAAAAACACCGCCAAAGCCATCGAGATAATCCAAAAGGAAGCCACCTATGACGTGCTGGATATTAATCTGGGTTGCCCAGTGCCTAAGGTTGTCAAAACCGGAGCGGGTTCAGCTTGGCTAAAAGACCCTGAAGCTTTAGAAAAATATATGACTGAAGTCTGCCGGTTAAGCGAGAAGCCCGTTACTGCGAAAATCAGGCTTGGCTGGGACGAAGATTCCATTAATTTCGAAGAAGTAGCCTTAAGGCTAGAAAAAGCCGGTATAGCCGCCCTTGCGATCCATAGTCGGACAAGGAGCCAGTTCTATGCCGGAAACGCCTCACACGAGCTTTTAAGGGGCTTAAAAGAGAAGCTACATATTCCTTTGATTGTGTCCGGAGACGTTTTTAGCCTTGAAGACGCCATTAAGATTAAAGAAATAACCAATTGCGACGCCATCATGGTGGCCAGGGGCGGTATTGGTAATCCTTATTTAATTACCCAAATAGACCACTATTTCAAAACCGGGGAAAGATTGCCTAATCCCAGCCTGGCCGATCAGCTTAGCTATGCTAGGCAGTACCGGGATAAGTTAATTGAGTTTGAAGGCGAGGAAAGGGCGGTTAAGGAACTTAGGTCCATCTTGCCCCATTTCCTAAAAGGCTTTGCCGGGTATAAGAAATACCGTTTGGCCCTAACTACGGTTAATCGCAAAGAACAGATTGAGGCGATACTGCGTGGAATCGAAGTCCAAGAAGGAATATAAGCGGTGCGAACATGGCTTCCCGCCGCTAGTTTATAAAGATTCTAAGGTTTTGATCTTGGGTTCTTTCCCTTCCGTTAAATCTAGGGAGATGGCTTTTTTCTATGGCCATCCCCAAAATAGGTTTTGGCCCCTTCTAGCTAAACTCCATAACGAAGACACGCCCCTAACGATTGAAGAAAAAACCGCCTTTGCCAAACGCCACCATTATGCCCTTTATGATTCGATTGAATCTTGCTCGATAATCGGGAGCAGCGATTCCTCGATTAAAGACGTTGAACCTGCCGATTTGGCTTCTATTATTAAAGGAACCGAAATCTCATTGGTGGTTTGTAATGGCAAAGCCTCGTTATTTTACTTTGAGAAATATCAGGCGAATTTAGGCGTTTCCCATATTGTTTTGCCCTCGACTTCACCGGCCAACGCTGCCTTTTCACTAGATGATTTAGCCAAAATTTGGGGCGAGGCTTTATTTAAATAAAGATATATAACTTTTTCTTGCGGTCGGACTTGTTTTCATGTTTAATAGTTCGGGGCCGAACCAATGTCAAAAGAACCAGCCGGATTGATCTACTTCAAAATCTCCCGTTTGATTAGGAAAAGCTTCGCCGAAGAACTAAAAAGCCAATTCGGTGACGAAATTTCCACGGTCGAAGGAAGAGCCCTTGGGTTTATTCGTCATAACCCGGGCGTTTCCCCGAAAGAAATGGGGGAAGCTTTTGGCTTTACCAAGTCCACCGTTTCCGAATTGGTCGCTTCTTTAGTTAACAAAGGCTTTGTTGAGGCCTTGGTAAAGGAAGACGATAGGCGCGGCAAACATCTTTTCCTCACTAAGAAAGGCGAGGAAATCGATGCCAAGGTCTATGCGGTACTAGAAGCCCATGACGACAAACTGTTTTCTGACCTCACTGAAGAGGAGTGGAAAACCGTAAATAAGATCTACGAAAAGATCGAAAATAGAGCGAAAGGAGAAAACCAATGAGTCAAAATAACGGCTCCGTTTTAGCGGCGCCAGAAAAGAAGGCTCGTAAGGAAAGCACCCTCAAAGAACTTAGCAAATATATGAACGGGGCTTGGAAATATTCCATCCTTGCCTGGATCATAGTCGCGGCGGAAGTCGTCTGCGAAGTCCTTATTCCTTATTTGAGCCAATTCGTTATTAACATCATTAATCCCGGCAAAGAATTGATCGATGCCGGATATAAGGTGTCGGAACATGCCGGCGAGCTCTTCGCCATGGCCGGCGGTATGGTCGGCTTGGCCTTGCTTTCCTGCACGGCCGGCATTTTAGGGGGCATTTTCGCGGCAAAAGCCTCCGCCATCTTCGGACGTAACCTCCGCAAAGCGATGTATTACCAAATCCAAGATTTCTCTTTTAAGAATATCGACCATTTCTCGACTTCATCGCTCATCACCCGCATGACCACCGACGTCACCAACGTCCAAAACTCCTTGCAGATGATTATCCGTATGGTCATCAGGGCGCCCTTCATGATGATATTCGCCCTAATAATGGCCTCCACCATCTCCTGGCAGCTAGCAATGGTCTTCTTGGCCACGATTCCCTTCCTTTCCTTGGTTTTATTTGGAATCGCCATTAAGGTCCATCCGATCTTCGTTAAGGTTTTCGAATCTTATGATGACCTTAATTCCTCGGTTCAAGAAAACCTCCAAGGCATCAGGGTCGTTAAATCCTTCGCTAGGGAAGAACACGAGACCAAGAAATTCGGGGCCGTCTCCGATTTCGTTTATAAGATGTTCGTTAAAGCCGAAAGGCGTTTAGCCATCAATAACCCGGCGATGCAATTAGCTATCTACACTTCGATGCTAATCATCGGGTATTTCGGTGCCAAGATGATTATTGAAAGCGGCAATGCCGCCAGCGGATTCAACACCGGCTCCCTTACTTCCTTAATTAACTATGTCATGCAGATATTGATGTCGTTAATGATGGTATCCATGTCTTTCGTCATGATCATCATCGCCCGTAACTCGGCCGAACGTATTACCGAGGTCCTCCGCGAAAAAAGCGATTTGGTCTCCCCGGAAAACGCCCTCACCGAAGTTAGCGATGGCAGCGTCGATTTCGAGAACGTTAGCTTCCGCTATAACGAGACCAGCGAAAAGGAAGTCCTCCATAACATCAACGTCCATATTCCTAGCGGGGCCACCGTCGGAATCATCGGCGGAACCGGTTCTTCCAAGACCACCTTTATCTCGATGATCGCTAGACTTTACGACGTCCAAAATGGCTCGGTCAAGGTCGGTGGACACGACGTTCGCGACTATGATTTGGTCACCCTCCGCGACAGCGTTTCGGTGGTTTTGCAAAAGAACGTTTTGTTCTCCGGAACCATCCGTTCCAATTTATTGTGGGGCAATCCAAATGCGACCCAAGAACAGATCGAAAAAGCCGCAAAACTGGCGTGTGCGGACGAATTTATCGAGAAATTAAAGGATAAATACGATTCCCCCGTTGAACAAGGCGGGGCCAATTTCTCCGGCGGTCAAAGGCAGCGTCTTTGCATCGCTAGGGCCTTACTAAAGAACCCCAAAATCTTAATTCTTGATGACTCGACCTCGGCCGTTGACACCAAGACCGACGCCACCATTAGGAAGTCTTTCCGTGAAGAGATTCCCGACGTCACCAAATTTATCGTCGCCCAGCGTGTTTTATCCATCCAAGACTGCGACATCATCATCGTTTTGGAAAATGGTGAAATCGCCGAAATGGGCAACCACAAAGAGCTAATGGCCCGTCGTGGAATTTATTGTGAAACATATGAAAGCCAACAGGGAGGAGGTGATTTCGATGCCAAGAATGAGAGCAGATAGTCGGTCCAAACGTCTTTCCGGCAAAGAAACCCTTTCCATCATGGGAAGGCTGTTTAAGCGAATGTTCAAATCCTATGGCTGGCAAATCGTGGTCGCCATAATTTGTATCCTCATCTCGGCGGCTGCCGGGGTTATGGGTAACACCTTCTTAGGCAAAGTCTTAATCGATGGTTTCATCACTCCCACCTTAACCGGCGGGCAAACTAATTTCTTCGGCGTCCCCATGGCCTTAGAAAACGCGGTAGGCATCATGATTGGGGTTTATGGCATTGGTATCGTTTCCAACTTTGCCTACCAAATCCTTGTTTCCGTCATTGGACAAGGCACCCAGAAGAGGATCCGCGATGAGTTATTTACCCACATGGAGACCTTGCCTTTATCTTATTTTGATTCTCGTACCCATGGCGACATGATGTCGGTCTATACCAACGATATCGACACTTTACGTGAACTTATCTCCAGGGTTATGCCCACCTTGCTTACCTCGCTTGTGACCATGATTATGGCCTTTGCCACCATGGTTACCTTAAGCTGGGTACTATTATTGGTCGTCTTGGTATTCTTCGTCATCATCTTGGCCTTCGTTTTACACAATTCCAAACGTTCTTCCCGTTATTTCATCGGACAACAACGCGGACTTGGGGCGGTCAATGGCTATATCGAGGAAATGACCTCGGGACAAAAAGTCATCAAGGTCTTCAACCACGAGCAAGAAGCCAAAGAAGGTTTCGATGCCCTTAACGATGCTTTGTGCGAAAACACCACCAACGCCTCCAAGTTCTCCAACATCATCGGTCCGATCGTCAATAACCTCGGCAACCTCCAATTTGTCGTTTTGGCTTTGGTGGGCGCTCTTATTATGGTCGGCGTCGATGCTGGAAATCTTGACCCCACCATCTTCGTCATGGATGCCGGCATCATCGTTTCCTTCTTGATGCTAGGCAAACAATTTGTCATGCCGATTAACCAAATCGCTTTGAATATCAACATGGTCATTATGGCCATGGCTGGGGCCCAACGTATTTTCGAAATGATCGACGTGCCTTCTGAATCCGACAATGGCTACGTTATGTTGGTCAATGCCGAGGAAAACGAAGACGGAACCCCCAGGGAATGCCAAGAAAAGACCGGAAAATGGGCTTGGAAACATCCGCATGGCGACGGCACGTTAACTTACACTTGGCTAAAGGGAAAGATCGATATCTATGATATGGATTTCTCCTATGTTCCCGGTAAGCCGGTGTTGCATAACATTAGCCTTTACGCCAAACCCGGCCAAAAGATTGCTTTCGTTGGTCCTACTGGGGCGGGTAAAACCACCATCACCAACTTACTAAATCGTTTCTACGATATTGATGATGGCAAGATTCGCTTTGATGATATCAACATTAACAAAATCAAGAAGGGTGACCTTAGACGCGCCCTAGGCATGGTATTACAGGAAACCAACCTATTTACCGATACCGTGCGTGAGAATATCCGTTATGGTAACCCCGATGCCACCGACGAAGAAGTGGTGGCCGCGGCTAAGCTAGCCAATGCCGATGGCTTCATCAGGATGCTGCCAGAAGGCTATGATACTATCCTCCATGGAGCCGGCGCGGGTTTATCCCAAGGCCAAAGGCAACTTCTCTCCATCGCTAGGGCCGCCTGTACCAATCCTCCGGTCCTCGTCTTAGACGAAGCCACTTCCTCCATCGACTCCCGTACCGAGAAACTCGTCTCCCAGGGTATGGATGCCATCATGAAGGATAGGACGGTCTTCGTTATCGCCCACCGTCTATCGACCATCCAAGATTCCGACGTCATCATGGTTTTGGAAAACGGAACCATCATCGAGAGGGGAACCCATGATGATTTGCTAAAGCAAAAAGGTAAGTATTACACCCTCTATACCGGTGGACAGGTCACCGAAAACT
>CAMOQM010000015.1 GCA_946622925.1 uncultured Caryophanales bacterium
GCCCCTTTTACGAGCAGTGGAATAACGATATCGATAATAGCAGTTTTCCGGGTCATTTTAACAATGGAAAGAAGGGTCACAATTTTATGCAAATTATCGTCAATGATAACCACGTCTGCATTGTCTAAAGTCGCATCGGATCCGGCCTTTCCCATGGCGATTCCGACATCGGATAAAGCCAAGGTTGGAGCGTCGTTTATCCCATCCCCGCAAAACGCCACAACACCACCGCACTCTTCTTTGAGGGCGCGATATCCATTTTGTTTTTCTTCCGGTAGCATTTCAGCCTTATAGCCATCGCATCCTAAAGCCTCGCTAACTGAAGATACAGAAGATTTCTTATCGCCTGAAAAAACGTAACTTTTCACGCCAAAACTATGCAATTCCTGAATAATTTGTTTGGAATTTGCTTTATATTCGTCTTGGCAGACAATTTTGCCTTGATAAAGGTTATCCACCATAAAATGGATGCCCATAAAGTCGTTTTCCAAACTTTCCTGACAGCCATTCTCTCTAAGCAAGCTTTCATTTCCGGCGACTATTTTATGGCCTTCGATATTGGCGATTATCCCTTTGCCTGGAACTTCTTTTATCTCATCTTTATTCCTGACTTTTTCATTTGGAAACAAAGACGAAATAGCTCTCCCTAGCGGGTGGGTAGAGAGGCTTTCAGCCCTTGCTAATAAAGGAAGGTATTTTTCGTCAATCAAAACCACTTCTTTGACTACGATTTCACCCTTGGTTAAAGTCCCGGTTTTGTCAAAGGCAATCGCCCTAATTTCAGCTAGGGCGTCAAAGTAAGAAGCCCCCTTAACTAGGATGCCGTTTTTCGAGGCAAGGCCGAGGCCAGTAAAGTAAGCAAGCGGCACCGAAATAACGATGGCGCAGGGGCATGATATTACTAATAAAGATAAAGCCACATATATCCACCTAGACCAAACTTCACCATTGCTTATTCCTAAGAACAAAGGCGGAACAACCGCAATCAAAAGAGCTAAACCAATGACGATTGGGGTGTAGATCTTTGCGAATTTGGTAATGAATTTGGTGGCCTTGGATTTCTCTTCGGCCCCTTCTTCGATGAGGTTCATTAACCTGGCCGAGGTCGAGTCCGAATAATCGCAAGTCGCCTGGACCACCACTGTTCCTTCGTTAACGGTGGTTCCGGAATAAACTAGGTCGCCCTCTTGCTTATGGACGGGGAGCGATTCTCCGGTAAGCGAACTTTCGTTGATTTCGGCTTCGCCTTGTTGGACTACGCCATCACAATAAACTTTCCGTCCAGCTAGCAGCTTTACCAAATCGCCTTTCTTTATGGTCTCGGCCTCGACTTCTTCATATGTGTCATTTACTTCTAATAGAGCCAGTTCTTCTCTAATATCGATCGAAGATAAAATGGCTTTTTTAGATTTATCCGCGGCCAGGTCTGAGAAGAATTCGCCTAGTTGATATAGCCAGATAACCAAGATGGCTTCAAGAAATTCATTATGGGCTGGACCATAGGCCCTTAAGGCAAATGCTCCAATAGAAGCTATGGCCATAAGGAAGCATTCATCGAACCATTCATGCTCGAAGACGATGTTTTTAAAAGCTTTATAAAGAATGTCGTAAGCTATAACGCCATAGGCGATAAGCATCACGAAAAGGTTCCAGCCTAAGCCAACTCTTTCTTCGTTAAGTAAAAAGGTTCCAAGCAGGGCTAAAGCCAAAGACAAAACTATTCTTGAAACAAAGAAAATAATCCCCTTTATTGATCTCTCTTCCTCTTCATGTTCCTTTTCCATTGGACTACTCCTCGGTAACGTGTTCGTAGACGACGTTTAATAAGGCGATGACATGATCGTCGGCTAACGCGTAGAAAACATGGGTGCCTTCTCTTCTGGTGGATACAAGGTTGGCTTTCCTTAATATCTTTAATTGGTGAGACACCAAAGATTGGGAAGCCCCCACTTCCGAAACTATTTCATTGACCGACTTCTCGTCTTCGGAAATCGTGTACATGATTTTTAATCGGGTGAAATCGCTGGCTATGTTAAGCAAGGATTCCATTTCATCGATGATCGAATCGTTAGGGATTAATGGCATAATGGCACCTCCAAACATGAACATTCATTCATATTTCCTGCCATTATTATATGAACATCAATTCATATTTCAATATCAATATGGTGAAAATAAGTTCAAAGTTTGGATGCGCTTGTTGTCGTTAGCGTCCACTAGCTCGATTTTCTCATCGTCCATGACGGCATAGGAAGGTACGCCGTCTCGAGGCAACGCAATGGATCCGGGATTTAATCTAGTCACTCCCATATCCTTATATAAGGTCTTAACGTGGGTGTGCCCAAAAAATACAAAATCCCCACTTGGGAAGGCGACGTGACTTGCCTTATGCGAGCAATGGATCTCGTGGTTACCGACGGGGATAGCCAGGGCGCTAGGCAAGGCAAAACCAAGGAAACTCTCATCCTCAATATAATCGCAATTTCCCCTAACTGCAACGATGGGAACTCCGAGCCTTTTTATCGTTTCCCCAATGATCGTGGCCTCTTGATCATAGGCACCATACGAAATGTCGCCTAGGCAAATAAGCAGGTCAGGACGCTCGAAAGAAACGCCCTGTTCTAGAAGCTCCAGACCGTGTTTTGACCCATGCAAATCAGAGAAGACCAAATACTTCATGTCGTCATTTTAACAGGGGTAACAAAAATAGGGAGTAGGAAGATTAAAAAACTACGCAAAAAAGTAATAAATTCGGCAAAAAGCCACTTATTTTTATGGAAATCGCATTTTTCCAAACCATTTCCTCAGCTCATGTTTCCACCCTTTGAATTTGTTTTCTTTTATTCGCGCGCGCCTTTGTGTTATTATTCGGCCATGAGCAAAGCCGTTGCGTTCTATGACGAACTGAAAGACAGACTCGATTATGCCCTATCTTCTTGGCTAAGGATCGAACCGTCAATCGACGAAGAAATGGCCACCAGAACCATCCTGGGCGCCAGTGCTTTCTTGTTTGATAACCTATTTGCAAAAGAAGATGCAGGACGGAAACTGACCGCTGAAATTTCATTTGACCAAGGTCACTTTTTCGTGGCTAAGGCATTAAGTGAAAAAGCCACTTTGTTACGCATCAATATGCAAAGCGATCTCTTCCCTGATGGCAAATCTCCATTAAGGGATTATCTTCGTTGGATTGTTGAAACCGAGCCTGAAGTCGCCTCTTGGAGCAAAGATCTTTATGGCCAGCTTGCCATCGTCACCATTGAAGAATTAGTCAACGTTTTCACATCTAAGCCCGGTAAGAGCGAGCCCCTTAGGGTCGCTGAGTTACTATTCCTGAACATGACGGAAGTGTTTTGCTATGCCTATCGCGAATTGCTGGGTCCAAGGTTTATGGGGCTTAAGTCCTCAGCCTATTTCCTAGCCGTGAACGAGGCTATGGAGGGGATTCGTTCCGAAATCCGCGATTGATATGAAAAAGGTTATTTTGATTTGTGGTCCCGCTGGGATTGGAAAGTCCACCCTCTCGAAAAAATACGCCGCCGAACACACTGATGAAAAGGTTTATGTCATCGCGGCCGATGATTGCCGCTACGAGATCTGTGGAGCCTATAACAAATTCCCCAAAGGTGGGAACATGCTCCCCGTCTATAACCTAATGGTCGAAAAGGCCAAAAAGATTGCCGAAAAAGAAAATGACGTCACCGTCATCTTCGATACGACCTCTTTAACCGATCAACGCCGCTTATTCTATGTAAATAAGCTAGAAGGCATCTTTGATAGATTTGAAATCATCATGTGTCGCCTTCATGACTATAAAAAATGTTTGGAACGTAATGCCCGTAGACCAAAAGACCGCCTCGTTCCTGAGGAGGTCATTATCTCAATGATTGAGCATTACGATGAGCCTAGCGAAGAAACGCTGAAACATTTCGACGCCAAGGCGGATATTTATTTAGATTAATCTTTGGCCCGATAAATAATGAATTTACGGGTTAGATAGTTCCAAACCATCGTCACCGCGGTACGGATGACGAAGACGGTTAACCATGCCCACAATACTTTCGTTCCCTCACCAGAGAAGATGGTATTGAAGGAGAAGTCGTTTAATATATCGATTCCCATGCCGCTCCATTCAAGGCAAGTCATGTAACCGATAAATTGAATCACGGCCCCAATCAATAAAGCTAAGAAAGCCCAAAAGGCAAAGCGTAACGTCCCTTTGAAGGTCCTGGCTTTAGCCTCATCGTCTTCCCTGACGTTTTTAAAGCCCCAAACCGTGGTTAGCGACCAAGAAGCCGGAGTAGCCACGATAAAGCCGATTACGGAAATCAGGAATTGAATGAAGAAAACCGCGATGTGGTTGCTTACCCCTTTGCTCCACCCCGAAAATAACGAAGTCATCCAGCCTTCGACCGCTAGATCGATAAGGGTCCCATAAACGCCGATGACTAAGAACCGGAATAGTTCCGCTAATAAATCTTTTCTTTTTTGGGTCATAAAGAACACGAAAACCGCGGTCTTCCCGCGGTTTGGTTTAAGCTAGATTATTTGCCGTGCTTTTGGGAGCCGGTAATTTTGCCTTTGGAGGCGCCTTTGGAAGCGTGGATAAGAACGGTTCCTTCTTGATTGCCACCGAGGACTTTGGCATATTCTTCGGCTTCGGCTTTGGTCTTGAAGAGCTTGATCGCCTTTTCGCCACCGGTTAATTTGATTTGCCACATGCCGTCTTCACGCTTGGAGACATGGTACACTTTTCTTGCATCTGCCATTGTTAATACTCCTTGTTTAAGATGTTATCTTATTCTATCACCGTCACGCGACTTTGAAACGTTGATTTTGGATGTTTTAATTAATAACTTAACTACGGTTTTTCTTCTATAATAGGCCCATGGAATATCGCGGCGCGTTTCTACATAACGGCTACCATCTCTATCCTGGCCACCTTAACTACATGGAAAGATTAGGGGCGTGTCTAGAAAATCTAGGCGTAAGGATGGATAAAATCCCTTCTACGGATTTGCTTTATTTGCTCAATGAAAAGGGAGAGATTAAGACCAAAGATTTGCCCTATGATTTCATCGTGGTCGTGGATAAAGATAAATATATCCTCAAAGCCCTTGAATCATCTGGGATTAAGCTTTTCAACTCCGCCGAGGCGGTTGAGCTTTGTGACGATAAACTTTTGACTTTCTTCGCCTTATCCAACCAAGGAATCCCTATGCCTAAAACCATGGGCGTTCCGTTGAATTACGTTAATGGCGACGCTTCCGCTTTCTTAGAAAAAGCCGGAGAAAAACTAGGCTACCCTATAGTAATCAAAACCAATTTTGGTTCGATGGGCACAGGCGTTTACTTGGCTAGTAGTTTTGATGAACTTAAAGAAGTCGAGGCGAAGCTTCGTCCTAGTTCCACCTTGTTGCAGGAATTTATACCTTCCTCAAAAGGCCACGATACCCGAGTTATCCTAATAGGGAATAAGGTCGTGGCAGCTTATAAACGCGTCTCCGATAAAGGCGATTTTCGTTCTAACATCGCTTTAGGGGGACACGGCGAAAGAATAACCCTTGCCGAACAAACCAAAGATCTCTGCCAAAAGGTCTCTCGCATTTTAAAACTAGATTACTGCGGCATAGACGTTTTAGATGGACCAAATGGACCATTGATTTGCGAAGTGAACTCCAACGCCTTCTTCGCCGAAGCCGAAAAAGTCACCGGAATCGACATCGCGGCGACTTATGCTAAATACATCGTTAGCAAACTCTAATCTTTTAGATAATACAAACAAGCGGCTTCCACTACTTGTCTATCATCGTCATGACTTAATACCATGATGGCGTCTTCAGGCTTTAGCCAATACGCATCCTGAACTTCCTCAGGTTGGATTTTAAGTTCCCTAGAGCTAGTCTCGGCAATGAACCACCTAACCTCTTTGAAACGGCCAGGACGAGGCGAATATGAGGTGGTAACCCTAAACCCAGGAACGATCGAAGCTAGTAACCCGGTCTCTTCTTTGATTTCCCGTTTGGCGGTATCTTCATCGCTAAGATCGCGGGGCTCTTTATGACCCTTTGGAATCGAATAATGACCGGCCTTCATGTGCTCGACTAAAATCCGTCCGTCATTAAAGACAACGGCCCCACAAGATAGTTCTTGTTTGCCAAGCATATTGCTTAGCCCGACCATCTCATCTTCGGTTATTCCAATTAGATCAAAATAGTTCTCAAACGATGTATAACGCTGCAAAAACCGGTTAAAAAAGTCAGAAATGAAACCTTCTTCCTTAACCCATAAGATGCTAGGAAGGTTATTCTTTTTGGCTTCTATTGCCATCTTTTTAAGTAAATCTATGGACAAACAATAGTCGTGGTTTACCTCTTCCATGGAGACGCCATTTAATAGCAATAAGACCGCCGTGAAAACCCCGGTTCTATCCTTGCCGGCATTGCAATGCATTAATAAAGGCTTAGGGCTTCTAAGGATGGCTTTGAAGATCTTCCTGGCGGATTCAGGGTCCTCTAGCATTTCGAAATAGGTTTCGATTTGTTCATCGTAATCTTTGGGGATGCGGCCGTTGCCATTGACGTTAAGCTCGATAACATTAATGCCAGGCTTTCCTTTAAACGGATTAGGTAGGCTTTCTTTGGTTTTAGGCTCTCTTAAGTCGATGACGCTTTTGATGCCAAGGGAAACAATCTTATCGATCTCGTCTTTGTTCGCGTACACTGGAGTGGCCGACCTAAAGACGATACCTGGCTCGGTAAGGCCATAGGAGGCTTTATATCCGCCTAGGTCGCGGAAGTTTTCGATGTTTTCAAATTCGTAGATATTGGGCATGGGTAGATTCTAACAGGATTATGAAGTGGACTCACTCTTTATCGAACTTATGGCCGTGCCTTTCGATAAAACGAACCTCTAAAGCCCCGACGGCGGCTTCAAAGCCGATAAGGGCGGGATAGACCAAGGCCAAGTAGGAGAAAAGGATTATCAAAGCCGACATCTGGCTACCTAAATCGCTATAGATTGGGCTATTCCATGGCTGGAAGAACTCATGAACAAAACCGCCGGAAGTGAAGTCGCTAATCGAGGTCGGCTGGCCTCCTAAATATGATTTAGGCAAGGCTAGGGCCAAGAATACGGCGCTTAATATGACTAAACCAAAGACAACCGCCCGATACTTGGTAAAAGGACGGGAATTCCTAATGATTATGGCAAAGCCCGCTATCGTGGTCAGGATAGAAATAAGCGAGGTCGTGTTGTCGTTGCTAATGAAATGGATGGCATTGAAGACGCAGGGCAACAACGTGGCACAGGCCAAAGCTATGCCGCCGGCTATCGCCTTGGGATAAACGTTTCGTCTAAAGGTTCCCGTAATCGGTTTTCTAGTCGGTTCTAGCGATAGCAAGAACCCACCAATCGCGATAACCGCGGTTTGCATCATATAAATGTTTTCGATGGTGAAGACCATATGGCCACGCGGGAAAGGAATCAGCAAGAACGACATCATAACCATGAAACAGGTCTTGGATAAGAACAATATGGCTGAGCGTTGGGAATTATTAACGACCTTACGGCCTTGGCCCACCACTTCTTTTAAATGGGAGAAATCGTTATCCAGCAAGACCACGTCCGCGCAGCTTTTGGCGGCGTCGGTAGCCTTCTCAAAGGTAATAGAGCTGTTGGCTTTCCGTAAGGCCAAAATATCATTAACCCCATCCCCAGTCATGGCGACTTTATGGCCTTGTTTTTGCAACGCCTCGACAAGGGCTTCTTTTTGCTCGGGGGAAACCCGCCCAAAGATCGTATAGCTAGTTAGGTTTTCTATTTCGGAAACATCTATTCCATCCAAGGAAATGGAATTCTCGGCACCCCTCACCCCGCAGATGGAAGCAATCTTGGCTACGGTTTCGACGTTATCCCCGGAAATAATTTTGACGTCGACCCCATTTTCGTTAAAGAAAGCGATGGTTTCCGGCGCCGATTTCCTAATGCCGTCCTTTAAAACAATTAAGGACCGGGGAGTCTTATTTAAGGTCAAAAGTAAGACACGCATCCCAAGTTTGGCATAATGTTTGGCTTGTTCAAGAACCGCCTCGTCCTTGCAAAGATATTCCGGGGCGCCAAGCAATAATTCGTCGCCACTATCTAATATGGCACCTGAATATTTCTTCACGCTGCTAAAGGGAATGTCTTCTTTGACGACATGCTTAACCTCGTTACCGAAATAGACTAGGAGGGCTTGTCCGGTTTGGTTAATCGATTTCATGGACGATACCATCGTAGACATATAGGCGGCGTTTTCTTCCTGGCTACCATTGATATCGATGGTCTTTTCCACCGACATCGTGCCATCGGTAAGAGTTCCGGTTTTATCAAGGCAAATGGTGTCGACCCGGGAAAGGTTCTCTAAAGAATAAAGTTCTTGGACTAAGGTATTTTGCCTAGCCAAGATGATGACCGAAGCCGCTAAGGTGATAGAGGTAACTAAAACTAGGCCCGTGGGCAAAACGCCAATAGCAAAAGCCGCAGCCGTAACGGTCATCTTCGCCCAGCTCTCTGGCGAATCTAAACTCATCAACGGGTCGAATACTTTGGGATCTTGGCCATGGATTAAGACTTTGATGATCATCGTGGACATGACTAGGACCAGCATAACTAGCAAAGCAATGGCCATAACGTTAATGATCCGATGGATGGAAATCATCAACTGGGATTTGGTCTTGGTGATGCTTTTGACCTTTTTGCTAAGTTTGTTCGCGTAGGTGTTCTCGCCAACCGAGGTCGCTAAACCAAGGAAAGACCCCGAAGTCAGATAAGACCCGGAATAGGCAATGTTATGGCCGTCGTGTCTGGATTTATGGACCGGTTCGGATTCACCCGTAAGCATGGATTCGTCGACCTCACCATGCCCATCGACGATAAGAAGGTCAACCGGAACTTGTTCCCCTAACTCAAGTTCAATTAAATCGCCATAAACGACCTGGGAGGAAGGAATCCTAATCTTCTTTCCATCGCGGATAACGGTGGATTTGGCTTCGGTTACTAGCCTTAATTTATCAAGTATCTTCTTAGACCTTATTTCCTGGATTATGGAAATGATGATATTTATGGTAACGGGGCCAAGAAATAAGTATTTTGAAAACCCGAAATAGGCGCTGATGATATCGTCACGTCCATTGGCTTTTAGGATTAAAGAAATAATAAGGAAAAGCAAGGCGATTCCATATAGGACGAAGTTAAAGAATTGGAGAAGGTTAGACTTAAATATCTCGCCATAGGTTTTGCCGGTTTTGGCATTGAAGGAATTATCAAAACCCGCCTTTGAACGGGCGGCGGCTTCTTCGCTAGACAACCCCTTTTCCGGGTCGGCTAAAGGTAGATGGCCAAGGTCCCTTTCCTTTTCTGGCTTCATAACAGGATAATTCTAGATGAAAGCTGGGTATTTTTCATTATGAAAAATCCCGATTTTAGGTCATTGTTACGAAAATGCGCCAATCAATTTTTCTTGTAAATAGGAATCACCTAGTGGGTAATAATTCCCGCTCCCTGGCATTGACTTATTTGACGATGGCAATGTCGCGTCTATGAGGGTTGAGGCAAAGCAACAGGTTAGAACCCAAAATAATGAACTCAATCTAGCAAGGAGAGGAAGACCTCTTCCGGGCGAGGTGGGCTATATAGATAACCCTGGATATAATCCGCGCCCATCTTATCTAACAACGAGGCAATGTCTTGGCTTTCCACCCCTTCGAATAAGATCTTCATGCCTTTGCCATGGAAAAGTTTTATTAGGCCTAAGATAAACTCATTACGGCCGTCTTTATCTATCATCCTGGTAATTGAGATATCAAACTTAAGGATATGGATATCCAATTGGGCTAACCGCGATAAATTGGAGAAGCCGGTTCCAAAGTCATCGATGGCAATTCGATAACCGGCCTCCACCAGGGCGGAAATGTTGCCTTGAATGGAAGGATCGTCGGGCATGGCCGCGGACTCGGTGATCTCTAAGATTATCTCCTTGGCTTCAACCCCAAAAGATTTGGCCATGGCAATCAAAGAAGAGGCAAAGCCAGGGTCGATGAGTTGTAAAGGCGAAACGTTTAATTCTAGATAATCCAATTTGCCCCTAAGCTTAGAAACGAAGAAACCAAAGGACTTCTCCAATACGATATTGCCGATATCGATGATCTTCCCGCAGTTTTCGGCATAGGGGATGATTAAGGAAGGCAAGATCGTGCCAAATATCGGATCTTCTAAACGTAATAAGGCTTCCGCGGAGTTGTACCGCCCTTCCTTAATGGAATAGATCGGCTGGTAATATAAGGAGAAGGCCTTATTATGGATGGCCTTTTCTAAGATGTGATCGAGCTCGAATAAGACGTTGCCTTGTTCTTGGCGGTAGGCCTCAAGTTTTAAGACGCTGCCTTCGGTTAAATCGAAGAAGGAAGTCGAGAAGGAGACCATCGACTCGGTACTCCGGCAATCTTTGGGGCAATGGGCATAGCAAGAAACGGTGATAAAATGGAAAGGCATGTCCTCATGCAAAACCAAATCGAACTTTTCTTGGCTGACCTTAGCAAAGCAGGCTTCGCCTAACTCGATCTTAGGGAAAATGGCGGCAAAGACCGAATCCCCAAGGTAATAAAGCAAAGCCGCCCGATCGGCCTTCCTGATCCTTTCCTCGATCCCCCTTGCGAACTTCCGGGTATATTCGATCGCGGCTTTATGTCCATAGAGGTTATATAAAGCCGAGGTGTTCCGGATTTGGATAAGCATTACCCCAAACTCGTTGCCTAAATCAAATCTTTGGCTGATTTCGTTGGTGAAAGATTGGAATGAACGGCACCCGGTTTTATAGTCGATGAAGTTCTCGGGCGATTCTATATACATGGATAAGGTCAATAAGGTCGTCGCGGTGATAAGCATCTCCACCAGCATATTGACCACGAAGAATTGGACGATGGAGGCGCTTATTTGCAAAACATAGGCCACCGCCACGGCAAAGACTTGGCTCTTTAGGTGGGATTTACGGCTTAACAAGATGATGACCAAAGCCGCCGTGACATAGCCATATCCCACCGCATAGGCGATCCAGGCAAAAGGCCCACGCACATAAGTCGGGCCCGGCAGATAATCGAAGATCATCTTGTTAAAGGGATTGATGAACAAGGTGATTATCAAAATCAAATAAGGCGCCAAGGTAATAAACAGAGGCCATTTCCGTTTGGTTATCTTATGGAAGACCTTGCCTAAATTGGCCCCATAGAAGAATAACAACATGGCAATCGCGCAACGGAAGGCAAAGAAGAAAGTATTGAGCCAGAATAGCAAAGTGGTATCTAACCAGGTCAAAGACGCCACCACGTCCAAAACGTTGGCGATTAAAGCCACGATTAAGATGGCTAGGAATATCTTATTGCCGGTTCCGACAAATTGCCGTTTAAGGAAAATGGAAGCAATCAAAAAGGCGAAGATAAGGAAGGCCGCGTAGTCGAAATAGAGAACGAAGTCCATAAAATACCTTTTATTTCCTTGCCTTCATTCTACAGGGTCTAGGATAAAAAGCCACTAATAAAGGGTTTTCCTGTGCTTATTTGGCGCTTTGGTTAGTTATATATCTAATTAGGACGGCCATTAAGGGCGCAACCCGGCTCGTTCATACGCAATTATGCAATGTAGCTAATCTCCTTGGCACAGTCTCTAGCAATAGAGTCCATCGTTGCCTTCACTGTGTTTTCCCACTTGGGAGTTCCCGTTAAACTATATCGTTGAACTGTCACAGATTTTCCGATTTCGTATTGTATATAAGCGGTAACGTTTGTGGTCTCATCAACGGTTTGATTGGTCTGCCAATTGGAGGAATAATAATGCCTGCTGCAGGTATAAAAGCCACTGCGTAAGTTCCAGTTGAAGGTATATTCAATTGACACGCTGCTAGAAGGCGAAACACGATTGCTTTGGCTACCGCTTCCTGAAATATTTAGGCGGTTATCTAGTCGAGAATCGATTTGTATCGTTTGTTCGGCAATTGTGCTTGCAACCAAAAAACTGCCTCCTCTTTTCCCAATATACTCGATAACCCTTTCCTCGGCCGTTTTTGTGGAGATTGATGTCTTAGATGAGGGCTGACTTGAATGGGGCAGCAAAGAAGAAGTACTGCCTTTAGTGGAGGAAGAGGCGCTAACTTTAGCATTCGATAAAACGGTTGTTTCAAGCGAGGTCAAAGACGCTTGGCCCGAAGATGCTGTCGTCGGCTCGGCCGAACAGCCTGCCAAGAAAACGATCGGCATAATCAGTGCTGTTGTTTTCTTATTAATCATGTTTTTTGGTTTATTGGTCAAAGATTCAAATCAAATCTTTACCACAGGTTTGATGCAACCCCCATGCTTGGTGCAGATTTTATAAAATTATTTATCGCTCGTCCAAGGCAATCGGAGCAGATAGAAGCATCGTCTGCCTTTGTCGACGGGAGATCAGTCATAAGGCTTCTATAACTGGTAACGGTGAACGATGGATAAAAACCGAAACTCACAGTGAAACCAAAACCATTCATCTTAGATGTGGTGGTTTTGTAGGTTGTCGCCCCA
>CAMOQM010000016.1 GCA_946622925.1 uncultured Caryophanales bacterium
AGCAAGCTTCAAAGTATTCTTCAAATCGTTGGTACCGGCCCCATAGGGATGACCTTCTTCGTCATAAGGATCAACCCAGACGCGAAGGCGCATCAAATCCACGCCGTTATGGTCACGCATAAATACCCAAGGGTCAATTTCTTGGCCCTTATAGGTATATTTGGCTCCCGCGGCGTCGACTTCGAGTTGGCTAGAAGCGTCGATGCCAAGGCGCATTATAGTTCTCCTTTGGAATAAGGATGGTAAGTCGCAGGTTCATTATCCGCGCCTAAATCGGTGAGACGGTCGAGGATGTGACCGTATTTTTCCTTGATGGTTTCATTCCATGCCAGGACTTTCTTCTCGTCGCCATGGAAACAGCAACGTAAGCAATAATATTCCTTCTTCTTGTCGTCATAGAACAAATCGATGTCTATGTCGCGCATGAAGCATTGGGGGCAACGGAAATTTAGTTTACCTTTTTTACCTTGAGCCATGTGGTGAACTCTCCTTTGGACGACATTTTCTTCTTATTGGATAAACGGAACATCGGCGAGAAGGCGATACCTTCTTCGATGCGGCCATAGGCACCTTCTTCTTCGCAACCCGTTTCCAAGATGGTGTTGATTTGCGGGGCGATGGCGCGGGCCACGGCCTTTTCCATTTCGAGGTTACGGCACTTATAGAGGTAATCGATACCTTCTTTCTTGTCCTTGTTTTCGACTTCAAGGACGATGCCGGTCATATCCTCGCTATATTCGTCGATGCCATAGCATCCGACCAAATAATCTTCGATTTCGATTTCCCTACCGCCTAGATCAGAGACGATCTCACGGGTGGTGACGATTTCACCTTTGCCCTTCTTGAAGAGATACTTCGAGACGATAGTTAAGGTGAAGTCGGAGAATTCGACGTCGCAAGGATTGGTGGTGAGCAAGATATCCTCCCCTACCCTTTCAAACTTTGCGAAGGTCCTTTCCAAAGCTAGGTCGACTTCTTCTTTGCCATAACGGATTAAGCAGCTCTTTAAGGTGCCTTGTCCGGCATAATGGGTGAAGTAACCGGCCCTATAGTTGGCCTGGATGACATAAGGATAGGAGCAGTTATAGACGTTGCCGGTTCCAATACCGACGGGTAGGTCGAGTTTGGAAACATAAGGATTAAGATTGATCATGGCCCCACCTTGATTGAAGTCTAAGCAGATTCTCCAATAGGGGTCATAGTACCAGAAGTATTGCTTATCGGAACCATAGAGGACGTCTTTCCATAAAGCGACTTCCGGTTCGTTATAATCGGGGTGACGCTTCCTATACCTATCGGCATATTCGGACATCGTCATATCGATTAATTTGCCTTCCTTCTTTAGTTTGGCATAGTAATCTAAGCCATCCTCATAGGATTTTTTCAATAATTCGTAAGGCTGTTCCCAGCGTCCGGCCTTATTAAGCCAGCCCGGCCCGACGAACATCATGTTGTAGGCGTTGCCATGGTTATAATCGCCCTGCTTACGATACATATCGACGAGGTTGAATAGATAAGGCAATTCGTTGTCTCTATAGATCATGCCGCGGAGGACGTTCTGGGGGTGAGTTCCGAAGTTAGAACCATTGCCATCGAAGCACGCCATTAAGTCACGGCTAAGATGCGGGATGGCGACGATGCCGGAATCGTCTTCTTTGCTATCGGCGGGCAAACAAGAGTTGACCTTGGAAGGGATCCAAGGGGCCCAAGGTCCGCCATCGATGAAGGTGTACCAGGAGTTATTGGTGGTGTGGTAGCACTTAACCCCTTCTTCCCAGCAAGTGGCGACGGCGCATTTGACCATCGGGTATTTCTTCTTGATGTAGTTGATGGTGTAGGCGTCCATATAGTAGGAGCCGGTGGATTCGGGATAGAATCCGAACTTCTCATAGAAGAGGCCAAAGCAATCGTCGACGATGGCTTGCTTGTCTTCTTTAGAGAACATCCAAATGCAGAAGTCTTTGGTTTTATATTTCTTGTAGAACTGTTCGCAGGGCAAACCAAGCAAAGATAAACCAATTTCGTCGCCATATTTTTCATGGTGCTGCTTAGCAAGTTCCACGACGACGTCGGAGAATAGCGAGGCATAGGTCATCTCGATGGTGGTCTTTAAGCCGCGCTTATGGGCTTGTTCCTGCTGATAGAGGAAGATGGAGAGAGATTCGTCTAGAAGCGCGGTGGACGCCACGTCATCGGCCTGCCCGGCTTGGGTGGTCTTTTGGGCGTATTCCGGCGCCATTTCCGGACGATGGATTAGAGTTAGGATAAATTCGTTTTTCATTGATTGCCCCTTTATTCGTCGATAACGGCCGAGAAATAGAAGTCATCGGCATGGCCCCAAGCTTTGCCGGTGGCTTTGACGGTGAAGCCGATTCTTACTTCACAGGCTTCATCTAAAACGATTTCAGAGCCATAAGAAATGTCATGGGCACCCGCGCCATAGCCTTTATGCTCGGTACGGATATCAACCGGGTGGACTTCATCACCGACTTTGTAATAGAGAGTCGAGGCGAGTACGGAAGATCCGGCATCATTATCGTAATAGCTGGAGAGCATGGAGAAGCCGAAGTCATAAGTTCCGGCTTCCACAGTTCCCAAATCCTGATAGAGGTCGAATTCGAAATCAGAAGTGGAATACCAGTGAAGATATTGATTGCCGTTGCCGCCCATTTCGGATTTGGCTTCGATGTGAGCGTCTCCGATATCGGCCTTATAGGCTTTGGTAGTAACGATTTTCCAAGGATCGACAACCGCGGATTCGGTCTTGCAACCTTGTTTTTGGAAATCAGGATCCTGGATGTAGTTTTTAAGGGCGGTCACGTTGGCGGTCAAATCGTAGCTTCCGACTTTACCATGGACCACAAAGTGGCCAGGCTTATTAATCACGGCGATCTCTTCGTTATTCCAAACAACCTGGGCTTCGCGATAAGCGCCTAAATTCGTGACAACCCTTGCAGTGGAAGGCATCTTCCATTCTGGGTCAGAAAGGTTAGCCGTTATGTCAATCTCTGATTTATATAGCTGTTGGTAGGCTTCTTCTGCCTGATGGTCGCCCGTGATTATGTGGCGATAAGTATAGGCACTAGGCAAGACATGGCCATTATAATCAAACCAACCTTGGTTGGCCCAAGATGAATAGCAGTACTCGCCACCATATCTTTCATCCAAGTCGGCCTGAGTGATGGTATTGACCCAGTCTTTGCCGGTGTCGTTATAGTAGGCGCCTTCTTTCTTGATCCAGCCGGAAGAGAAATTAGGAAGCCAGGCCGGTTCCCAATAGAAGATGCCCGTACCTTTTTTGTTAGGAACCTTGGATAAAACGTTGACGATATCACCGACCACGGTGGCTTGGGCTTGAGTCGAAGTGGCATAGCCACCAGCCTCGCCTAAAGTCGCGGAAGAGAATTGGTTATTGCAGCCCCTATCTCCAGCGGGATCATCGGTGAATCCCCAGGATGTCTCCATGACCATGACTTCGGTACCAAAGGTAGTCGCCACGGAATCGAGGACCTTTTGGAGGTTATCTAAACTACCGTGCCAGAAAGGATAATAGGAGAAGCCTACGACATCTGGCAAAGCGTTATATTTCTGCAAACGTTCTAACCAAGTAAGAATTTGAGTGGCTTGGGTGGAGACGTTGGTATAGTGCACGATGGTTTTGGCTTGTGGGAAAACGGCTTTCGTCGCGTTGCGTCCGGAGGCTATGAAAGCAGAAATACGCTGATAATTATTGGCGCCGATGCCAGCAATACCCGGATTGATTTCGTTGCCCAATTGAACCGAGGAAACAGTTACGCCTGCATCTTTGAAGGCTTGCAACGATTTACGGGTAAATTCGGCAAGGGCTTCCGACTTTTCTTCAAATTCCATGGTTTTCCAAGCTTTTGGAGACCAATACTTTCCAGGGTCGACCCAAGAGTCGCTATAGTGGAAATCGATAAGGATTTGCATGCCGGCGGCTTGAGCGCGCTTAGCCAGCTCAATATCGGTTTTCAAATCATTGGTTCCACCACCATACGGTTTGCCATTGGCGTCATATGGATCATTCCAAAGACGGAAACGGGCATAGTTAGCACCGCCGTCATTCAAAATCTTGAAGACGTCTTTTTCAGTTCCATCTAGATCGTAGAACTTTCCGCCTCCGTTTTCGACTTCCTTTAAAGAGGAAACGTCAACACCCCAAGCAAAATCATCGGCAAGGGCGGTTTTGGGCTTATTGACCAAAAGCTTCCATTCTTGTGGCTCATAGGAGCGAGAGGAATAAGTCCAACTACTACCGCCGCAGGAAGACATGATGGGGAGGAGAAGGCCGGCAAGGCCGACTGCAATTATTTTCTTCATAAGAAAACCTTCCTTAGGTACCTAATTAAAACATAAACCCCCGTGGAATGCACGGGGGTATTCGCAACCGGAACTATTTCGACGCAATAATCGTCTGGAACGGCTTCATTTCGGTGCTGCTAGAGAGTGTCGCGGCATCGACCGTAGCCAGGTAGAGACTATAGCCCGAGAAATCCACCGGATTACCGCCACTATAGACTCCATTAGCGTGAGCGACACGGTAAGAGTGTCCATTTTCGCCCGGCAAATCATACCAAACCAAGGAGTAATCCTCGCTATGGTTAACTTGGATACTCTGGGCTTGTTGCTGTTGCAAATGTAAGCCGGAGAAAGATTTTTTCAGCGAAATCAGCTTTTGATAATCTGCAAATAAAGCCGGGTATTTGACTTTTAACGAATAATCTAGCTCATTCACGGCGTAAGATGATTGATAGGAGTTATGGTCACCACCTTTGGTGCGGAGGAACTCTTCACCGGCGAGCATGAACGCGGTGCCTTGGCTGGTCATTACCACGGATTGGGCAAGTTCTGCCATCTTCAAAGCCTCTTCGTCAGATAATGAAGCTCCATGCGCGGCTTTCGCGCGATCGTACAAAGTGTAATTATCGTGGCAAGAAACATAAGAAACGGTCTTGTCTGGGTCATTGCTCCTAGAGAGTTGCCCTTTGATACCGGCCTGTAAAGGACCCCACTTAGCAGCCGAATTTCCGGTTTTGTAAGTGGCCCAGCCTTTATCGGTTGCCGCAGCGAGACCGCCGGCAATAAGGCCGTCACGAATTTGGTCGTTGAAACAACCGTATCCTTGGAATTTGCCTTGATTAGCGATGCTAGCTTGCTTAGAAGCCGCCAAAGGAGTGGTTCCACCCGTCCAAGGCTCGCCATAAATGACGATATTGGGGTTAATTGCCTTACAAGCGGTAGTTAGGGCAGCCATGGTGTCTAAATCATGAAGCGCCATTAAGTCAAAACGGAATCCGCCAAGTTTATACTCTTTGGCCCAGAAAGTGGCCGAGTCGATCATAAACTTAGCAAACATCGAATTGTTGCTCGCTGTTTCATTTCCGCAACCAGATCCGTTAGTTAGACCTAGGGATGAATCATAACGGAAATAGTAATAAGGCATTAAAACATCGAAGTTCAATCCATTAACGGAATTGACGTGGTTATAGACGACGTCCATGATGACGTTGATGCCGGACTCATTGAAGGCTTGTACCATTTCCTTGACCTCGGTGATGCGTCTAGCACCATTATAGGGATCAGCGGAATAGACGCCTTCTGGAGCATTGTAGTTAAGCGGGTTGTAGCCCCAGTTGAACGAAGGATTAGTTTCATCGTTAGCCTGATCGAACATCGGGAGGATTTGAACGGCATTAACGCCTAGCTCCTCAATGTGGTCAAATCCAGTCTTGACGGTAACGCCATCTTTGGTATAAGTGGTACCTTTTTCGATGACACCGGGGTATTTCTTAGCATTTTCGGGAGTGCCGCCCCACGTAGAAGAAGAGCTGACGTCGGCAATATGAGTTTCGTAGACAACGAGTTCTTTCCTATCGTATGGCTTTGGTGCGACCTCTTCCCAGCCTTCCGGATTAGTGGTCTCAAAATCAACTATCATGCCACGCAAGCCATTGATACCAACGCCCTTAGCGTAAGGATCGACGACTTCTTTGTCAGTAACTTGATAATTGGTGACCGCATAGGTGTAATACTTGCCAGCTAGGTCTTCGGCGACCTCGGCACTCCAAACACCTTTCTCGCCCTTGGCCATGGCAACCGTCTTGATTGGGGTATCGCTACCAGGGTGATCGTCGGAGTTTAAGCTGGCTGGCGTACCGGTTTCATAGATCTTCAAAGAGATGGATTTGGCAACAGGTGACCAAACCTTGAAAATTGATTTGGCACTGCTATAGGTAACGCCCAAATCGTTACCGTCATAATGATAGGCTTCCTTAAAAGCGCTAGTCCCATATAGGACGGTTGGACTAACGTTTTGATAAACAATATTATCGTTCTCGAAGGTGACTTTGAGCTGATATTGCTTGGTAATGTCGATATCTTCGTCCAAA
The DNA here is from genome assembly GCA_946622925.1 of uncultured Caryophanales bacterium. Lineage (GTDB taxonomy): Bacteria > Bacillota_I > Bacilli_A > RFN20 > CAG-826 > Alloenteromonas. The sequence goes on from CAMOQM010000016.1 coordinate 6,411, forward strand.
TCCAAACTTGCCGTGGTCACTCCTTCAAATGACTGTCCTTTGATAGATGTTTCACCATCCATTAATTCCAAACGGAAAATTTTGCCTTTGCCGGAAACCGCATTAACCTTGCGGAAAGAGCCAAATGAGCAAGAGGAAAGGAAGGCAACATTAGTTGGCTTTTCCTCGTAGATAGTCGCTACTTCCGTATAAAGCCAGACTTCGTAATTGCCTTTTTCGTCGGCCGTTAAATTGTCAAGTTCAAGGAAGCGGTCTTCACCTACGTCTTTATTCCAGTCAGCATCCCTGACGATGAGACCAATTTTGCCTCCGGCAGCAGAAGCGAAGAAAGTGGAAATCGGGGTTACCGAGATTCCGCCATAATCATCGGAATAGGTGAACTTATAATCACTCCCGGCTTTTCCTTCGGCCCAGAGCCAAAGCCACCATTTGGCATAATCTCCATCATCACGGAAATAATGAATGATGACGGAATTCTCAACGGTTGCAGGATCATACGATGCCGCGGACGAAGAACTGCTGGAAGAGGTTTTAGAAGAGGATGATGGCATTGATGAGGCAGGCGATGAAGAAGAGGGCGCTGGGCTTCCGCAAGCAGAAAGCAAAAACATAGCGGAAAGGGGCAACACCCATGGGGTTTTTCTATGCATATGTACTCCTTTATGGAAAAGGAGGCCGCAACAGGCGGCCCCCTCTTTGATTATTCGCGTTCGGCGATGGATTCTTCCATCGTTTTAAACTTCTCAGAAACGGCCAACCCAACGCCTAGACTTACCAGGGATAAGATTGAACAAATATAAGAAGAAACGGCGAAGAAGGTGTATCTGGAACCGGCCCAAGCGGCCATACCAAGATAATATTGCTTCCATTCTTCGGTGAGGTCGGTGTTTAAGGCTTTGACGTTATAATCGCCAAACATGGTCTTATACGAATCACCGACGTTGAAGAAGATGATGAAGAGGATGATGAAGAGGGCCAAACAAGCGAACATCACATAAGTGGCCATCTTCGACTTCGGCGGCATATGCTTCTTCTTACTTGGAGAAGCAATTCCTCCCGGCGCTACAGAGTTAGTTTGCTCCATATGGACCTCCTTTATATGTTAGCTTGGCTGGCCGCGGCTTCTTCGCCTGGGCCATATAACAAGTTGGTGTCTTTGATTTTTTCAGCTTCAACTTTGCCGGCCGGAGTAACCACATACCTTCCCTTATGATCGGCAAGTAATTCTTTGGCGATTAACTCTTGAATCAAATCACGAGCTTTTTCTTCGCCCATATCGGCAATCTTGGCTATGCCTTCGGCAGACATGCCTTTCTCCTTACGGGCAGCCACGTTTTGGAGGACCTGATCTTCAATGGATAAGGGATGGAAGAAGTGCATAACTTTACCTTCAAATCCAATGTAAATCTTAGTTCCAGCCACGAGGTTTTGACGTTGGGCGGTAGTAAGGCCAACCGTCGGGATACGGACAATAAGCGAAGTGGGCTTGTCGGGGTTGTCCAAGGTGTTGACGTGGAGGTGAACTTCCGAACCCATCATTTCGTTGACGGCAATTTCACAGGGAATCAAACCATCGCCAGCTTTTTCCGAGAACACCATATGTTCAGGACGAACGCCGAGGATGACATCCATGGTTTCGATATTGGCAGCGGCAAGCTCATCAGCTTTCTCGCCTTCAACAGGAAGTTTGCAACCAAAGCACTCAACATGGTATTTTTTGCCTTCCTTAACGAGTTTAGCAGGGAAGGTATTCATCTTCGGGGCACCGATGAATTCGGCGACGAAGAGGTTGGCCGGACGATCAAAGACTTCGGTCGGGCTGCCAACTTGCATGATGAAGCCGTCTTTCATGATGACGATACGGTCACCAAGGGTCATAGCTTCGGTCTGGTCGTGGGTAACGTAGATGAAGGTGGAATCGATCTTCTTACGGAGAAGGATGATTTCAGCACGCATCTGGTTACGTAACTTAGCGTCTAGGTTAGACAAAGGCTCGTCCATCATGAAGACTTTGGAAGGACGGACCATGGCACGGCCGATAGCGACACGCTGACGCTGACCACCAGAGAGGTTTTTAGGTTTACGGGCGAGGTATTGGGTGATACCAAGGATCCTAGCGGCGTCGGTAACACGTTCATAGATCTCGTCGTTGCTCATTTTTTCCTTTCCGCGAAGCAAACGTAGCGGGAAAGCCATGTTTTCATAAACGGTAAGGTGCGGATATAGAGCGTAGTTCTGGAAGACCATGGAGATTCCACGTTCTTTCGGAGGACGATCGTTGACGAGGACATCGTCGATATAGCATTCGCCTTCGGAAATATCTTCTAGGCCAGCGACCATACGAAGGGTTGTGGACTTACCACAGCCAGAGGGGCCGACGAAGACGATGAATTCCTTATCCTTGATGGAAAGGTTAAAGTCGTGGACCGCCAATACGCCCCCATTGTAGATTTTCTTTACGTTTTTTAAGACAACAGTAGCCATAAATGACTCCTTTCAATTGATTAACCTTTGACGGCACCGCCAGTGACGCCTTCGACGTAGTAGCGCTGCAACATAAGGAATAAGACGATGACGGGGATCGAGACGACAACGCCGCCAGCGCAGAAATGGGTGTAGTGATACGAAATTTGCTCGGTTCCTAACCATTCGTAGAGACCAACAGCGACGTTATAACCATTGGGGTTACCGAAGGCGATATAGGAGGCGAAGATGAAGTCGCCCCAAGGAGCCATAAACGAGGTCAAAATCGCATAGATGATGATTGGCTTGGTCAAAGGCAAGATGACTTTGATGAAGACCTGGGCGCGGGTAGCACCGTCGATCATCGCGGCTTCGTCGAGTGATTTGGAAACGGTATCGAAGAAACCTTTGATAACGTAGTAGCCCATACCAGACGAGGCGATGGAGACGAGGATCAAACCAGGAACGGCGTTGGCACCGGTCATACCAAGGTCCTTCAAGACCGTGTAAAGGATGATCATGGTAAGGAAGCCAGGGAACATGCCAAGGATAAGCATGAAGTTCATCAAGGGCTTCCTCATTTTGAACCTAAAGCGGGAGAGGACGTAAGCCATGGCAATCTGCATTAGGGTTTGGCCAATACAGCAGAACAAGGCGATGATGAAGGTATTGAAATACCAGCGGTTGAAGTTGGCGTTGGCGGAGAAGAGGTAGACATAGTTGTCAAATCCCCACTGCTTCGGCCAAACGCGGGAGCTCCAGCCAGTCGAACTGACTTCGAAGGACTGGAAGATCAAGAACACGAATGGGGCGAGCCAAACGATAGAAATAAGGATCAAAACTACATAGGAAACGGCGTTGCCGATACGACGACGGGCTTTTAAACCCATGCCGTTCTTTTGGTTTTCGGCTTCGAGAGCTTCCATAGGAGTCGGTTTGCGGTTTGTATTATTATCAGCCATTTTCCGATTCCTCCTTTATGCAAGGTCCTCTTCGTTCCTATTACTAGGCAACAGGTTATAAACGATAAGGGATATCAAGGCAACTACGATGAAGACCATGACACCGATAACCGCAGCGAGAGCATAGTTGTTGTCGCTGACGGTGGTCGTATATAACCAGGTGATGAGCAAGTTTGTTTTACCGGCCGCTTTGAAGAGGTTGATGTCGGACGGGCCACCACCCGAAAGTAAGTAGATGACGTTGAAGTTATTGATGTTACCGGTAAACGACGTTAATAAATATGGACCGGTGACGAATAACATATAAGGCAAGGTGATTTTGAAGTATTGCTGGACGGGGCTAGCACCGTCGATCTTCGCCGATTCGTAAAGGTCGGCGGGGATGTTCATTAAGATACCGGTGACCATTAACATCAAATAAGGAACACCAATCCAAATGTTGATGAGAATGACGGTAACTTTTGCTAGGTTAGGATCTTTCCAGAAATAAATTTTGTTATTAATGGTAATCCAGCCCCAATCGATAAGCGTCTGGTTAACGATACCGTTTTCGCCGAACATCTTAGATACATATAGTAAAGAGATGAACTGCGGAATGGTGACGGTCAATACCAAAATGGTACGCCATACTTTTTTAAGCTTGATGCCTTTCTTGTTGATCAAAAGGGCAACCAACATACCAAGGAAGTAGTTAGAGAAAGTGGCGAAGAAAGCCCAAATAAGGGTCCAGAGTAAGATTTCGCCGAAGGTAGCCGAGAAAGAAGCGCCACCGGCGGTGAAATTAAACAATTCCCCATAATTGGAACCACCTACCCAGCTGAATAGGTTAATCGGCGGGTTGTGGTCTTTATCGAAGTTGGTGAACGAAACCAAGATCATAAAGACAATAGGAATGACGGTGAAGACAAGGATACCAATGGCCGGGAGGGCGAGCAAAGTTTTATAGAAATCGCGATCCACCAAAGCATGCAAGTCATCTTTGTCGGTTTTGATTTTCTTGTTTTCTTCGTCGAGCTTTTGGTTTGTAATGGCCTGTTTGACAGAAAGGGACCACGTATAAACCAAAGCAGCGATAAAGAAAAGGGTCAACACGCCATAAAGCAAGATACGGAAGGAGTTATCAACATAGGTAACGACGCCGAAGTCATCAATCTGACGGGCGACGACGCCCAAAGACCCCAACATAGATAGGTTTTTCCCGCCTACTAGGATCATATAAATGATAAAAGCCACTTCGAATCCTGCGAATAGGATGCCGCGGGCGATTTGCTTGTGGGTAAAGTTACTGAAGCCCATGACCAAGTAAGTCAAACGGGTTTGCCAAGTACCTTCTTTGAAGCCAACCACCAAGTTGCGGAAGTATTCTCCCGTCTTAATGCCCAAGTTCTTAAAGAAAAGGCCGATTTTAACGAAAAGATTCGCAATTCGGCCAGGCAAGAGACGGAAGAAATTGAGAAAGTTATAACCGAAACGCTGGAAACGGTTCAATCCTAACATCTCAATAGCGCTAACGTTTTTAGCCATTAAGTTTTCTTCCTTTCTTTTTGGTTGTAGAAATCAAAGCGGGCCGATCTATATGGACCAGCCCGCTTTCGTAATTGTTTTTACGGAGACTGGTTAATGTCTCTTGGGTTATTCCTTAACGACGAGGGCTTTCGCGCCAGCTTCGTAAGTGGCGAGGACACCAGCGAGTTGGGCATCGGTGGCGTTTTTGCCAAGGGCTTGGATACCGGTGCCGATAGCGCCAGCGAGGGCCCACCAGTCACCAGGGAATTGACCTTGAGGTTTGGCGTATTGGCCTTGGGCGGCTAAAGCGGCAATCTGAGGAGCGGACTTGACGGCGTCAGAGGCGGCAACGACCTTATTGGAAGGTCCCCACTTAAGCTCGTTGAAACGTTCCATTTGTCCCTTTTCACCAGTTAGGTAATTGGCTAGTTCGGAAGTAACATAAGCCCTTGCACGGGAGGATTGGGGCTTGACGCCAACTAGTTTGTTGCCGGAGAAGGAAGCGGTGTGGTATTTCTTTCCGTTAACGGTGAAATAAGGAAGTTCGGCGCACTTTAGATTGTCACCGAATTTGGTTTTGGCAGCATCGTAGTCCCAGGTTCCAGAAACGACGGCAATGGATTTCTCGCCGGATTCGCCGACGGAAGAAGTGTCGACAACAGAACCGGAGGTGATGATGTTGGCCATGGCACGGGCGGCGACTTTGCCAGCATCGGAGTTATAAGTATCGTTTAATCCAACGAACTTGCCTTCAGCATTAGTGGTCCAAATGGAATCGGCGCCAGTGGCGAAGAAGAATCCGAAGTTATACCAAGCGGAAGAATAGTTGAAGTCGACTTCGTATTGGCCGGCTTCGGCTTTGGTGATGATGGTTTCCCAATCCTTGACATCGTCAGCAGTTAATTTGGATCCATCATAGTAGAGGTAGTAGCCGTTGTCAGCAGTGGCGGGATACGCATAGAGGGTTCCACCAACAGAAGCGGCGTTAACG
>CAMOQM010000017.1 GCA_946622925.1 uncultured Caryophanales bacterium
TGATATTGATTAACGGGTCTTTCTTTACCGCGATAAGCAAGAGCTTCCGATACTCGTTAAAGGATTTATTCTGCAAGGTTTCGGAATTACCTTTATCGAGGAAATGGAAATGATTTTCCAGTAGATCGACGATGGAAAACAAAGAAGCTTCAAGGGCAAAATAGCCATAGGCTAAATTCCAATAGTACTGGACAAAGGCTTCTTCTCTTTCCTTAGCGTAAGCGGGTTTACGGAGTTCTATATCAAGATGAGCGTAAGTAAAGGAAGAGGTAAGCTCGGAAATATCGAAATTACGTAAGGCGAGATTTTGGTGTTTCCCGAATTTCTTTACTAATTCTTCATAGAAATTCTCAAGGCGATTAATTTCATCCATCAAGGCAAAATCGATGTCTTCGAGTTTATCCTTATCGAACTTGCCTTTATCGTAGGCTTTGAAGTAAACGTCGGAAAAGAATTGATGGGTGTAATAATTCCTTAGTTCCACCGTCTTGTTTAACTCTTTCCCTAGATAATGCTTTTCTTTTAGGTTTAAGGCTCGAACTTCAAAACTGGTGAAGAAGAAATCTTTTAATTCATTTAGCGATTTGTTTTTGAATTGTTTAAGTTCGTCTTTGCTTTTATGGTGGCCAAAACGAAGATAGCCATAGACATGCTGAAATAGATAATCCTCGACTTTTTGATAGGTTAGCATCAAGCGAAGATAATCGGGCCTTAAAAACAGTAACGGGTCATCTAAATCGATCATCGTTTTGATTATAAAAGGCGGGTGAATAAAAAGCCACCGAAGTGGCTTAGATTTGACTGAGATAAAGGTCTAAACTTTCTATATCGTTATCCTCGGTTTTGAAGGAAGTGACGAACCTTACCACGATATAGTCTTGGCCTTCTTCCCATTTTTCTAGGCCAAACTCCTTTATGAGGGCTTCGGCCCGCTTCTTATCGAGCTTAGCGAACACTTGGTTAGTGGAGGAAGGAAGTAGAGGATAGCCGTGCTTTGTTAGGGCTTCCCTAACCTTGACGGCGTAAAGATTGGTACGCTTAGCTAGTTCGAAATAAAGGCCTTCCCTAAAGGCTTCCTCGAATTGGATGCCGACGACATAGCCTTTGGCTAGCATCGCCCCTTTGTTTTTGATGTGGAAACGGAAGTCTTTGGCTAATTCAGGATTAACGATGACCAAAGCCTCACCAAATAGGAGGCCGTTTTTGGTACCACCGACATAGAAGGCGTCGCAAAGGGAACCGAGGTCTTTCGGATCGATGTCGTTATCAAAGCTAGTAAGGGCGCTTCCTAACCTTGCCCCATCCATAAATAGATATAAGCCGTTATCTTTGCAGGCTTTATAAAGTTCGGTTAGTTCTTGCTTATGGTAGATGGTTCCTATTTCGGTGGAGTTAGAGATATAAACCATCCTTGGCTTAACCATATGTTCGTCGGTGAAGAGTCTGACGGTTTGGTTAACGCTCTCCGCGGAAAGCTTGCCATCTTTCCCATTAACCGTAATGACTTTATAACCGCTTCCTTCGACGGCCGCGGTTTCATGGACGTTAATATGGCCAGAAGTAGGGGAGATGACCCCTTCATAATGGCGCAATACCGAAGAAATGAAAACGAGGTTAGTTTGGGTGCCGCCGGCTAGAAAAAACACTTTGGCGTCTTTGGCTCCGAAGGTTTCTTTGATTAACCTCGTGGCATTTTCACTATGTCTATCTAAACCATAGGGGATATTTTCTTCCGCCCCAAATTTAGCAAGGGCTTCTAGGATTTTAGGATGGGCGGCAAAGGAATAATCGTTTTTGAAGGAATTATGTTTCATAGATATCACTCCTATAGTAGTTTTTCTAAGACGATGCGGTCTTTATTGGGGGTAAGGATGGCTTTGCCACAGGCCTTAAAACCATATTTGTCTAACAAGGATAACATGGGCTTGTTGTTTTCGTGGGTATCGACCCTTAAGGAGCGATAGCCTTTTTCTTTGCCCACTTCGATGAATAATTCAAAGAGGGCTTTGCCATAGCCTTGGCCCCGATACTCGTTTTTAACGGCGATACGGTGCATGACCATGTAAGGATAGTCACTTAGCCACGCCCCTTCGTAAAGGGTATCGTAGTCCTTTTCGTAATAGGTGAAAGCCGCGACCGAGGCGATTTGGTTATCGCTAGTCAATATCACGTAGAGGTTTTCGTTCTTAATATCATTAAGCAAGGAATCACGATTAGGATAACCATCTTGCCATTGCCCGCCGTTTTGGGGCTTTAGGAAGGCTCTGCCATCTTCGATGATGGCCATGACATCATCGATATCGCTTAAGGTGGCTTTTCTAAATCTTTTGTCCATGGGGACAATGATATTACATAGAAATAATTGGTCTACATTTTTGCTCATCTTCAAGCATATTTAAGGTCATTTTGGCTTTTCGACTATAAAATAGCCTTGTTAATTAAGGAGAAAACCATGATCAAAGTCTATGGCATGCCCAGTTGCCCCTATTGTGCCTATATTGAACCCCAAATCGAAAATAATCCCAATTTCGAATATATCGATATCGGCAAACACGTCCACGCCCTTCATGAGTTCTTGGAATTGCGTGACCATAATCCTGTCTTCGAGGAATATAAGGCGATGGGAGACGTTGGCATTCCTTGCTTCGTTAAGGAAGATGGGACCGTCACTTTAGAGCCTAGTGAAGTGGGGCTCGTCTCGCTTTCGCAGGCCGGGGCCTGCGGGATTGACGGGAAAGGTTGCTAGTTCGTAGCGCTTTCGGCCCACGCTGTTTGACTTTTCAAACAAAAAAATGTTTAATAGTGTGGTCTTCTAAAGAAGGCAGACATCAAACTAGATTTGGAGGTTATTATTTATGAAAAAAGCTAGTAGCGTCTTATTGCTAATCGGCGCCATCTTGTCATTCGTCGGAATCCTTTTCTATATTATCTTTGGTTCCGTCATGTTCGGACTCGCCTCGCCCGCTAATACCCAAATGATCATCGATGGCATCAATAATGGCAGCATCACCGTTTCCGGAGTCAGCGGGACCCCTGAACAAATCGCCGCTTATCTCCAGCAAGTTGCTAGTGGCCTTGGCGTCTTCTTCCTCATCACCGGATTATTCAGCATCGTTCCGGGTATCTTGGCCCTTATCGCCAGAAAGAAACAAACCACCGGCTTATATGTCGCCACTTTGGTTTTATCCATCCTTGCTGGCTTTAACATCATCACCTTGCTTGGCTCGATCTTCGGATTAGCCGATCATGACAGATAAGAAAACGAACCCGTAAACGAATAAGCGATTTCCTCGCTTCTAGGCGCGCCCATTAGGACGCGCTTTTATTTACTAAAGCGTTTTCATTCATCTATGAATGCCCTTTTTGAAAAAGGGTCCTTATAATACAGCCGTAACCTAGTGAGGCTAGTTTTATGAAAAAGTTATTCGCCTTATCTCCTGTCGCCCTTCTTGCCTTAGCGGGTTTATCCGGATGCAACAACGCCACATCGCCCATCTACCTTTTTGATGGTGAATCCCGGTTCGTCTTCATGAGCCTTGATGATAAAGGATCGTTGCCTTTAGCCACCTATCGTAACAAGAACACCGGGGAAGTCCCTTATGTCGAAATCGGTCAATTCTTCTATGATGCGGGCGGTTGGGGCAATACCAAGACATCCGTCAAAAAAGAAGGCTCCCTTTACGTCGTCTATAATTCGGATAACAAAAAGATTTTCTCCGTCGACCCGAATAAAGATGAGTTCACCATCTCTAATTTTGAATTATGGGGTGGGCACCTCATGAAGCAAAATAACGGAGTTGGTCCGGATATCTGTGTTCCTTCCGATCCTGGCGATAACGATTGTTCCGTCCAAGCTTCTAAGGCCTCTAGATTCTTAGGGGAAAGGAAAGACGAAGTCTATGACGGCAAGAAGTGGAACTTCGACTTCATCGAAAAAGATGGCAAATGCTATGCCCCAGCCCAATTATTAACCAATACCTATTATAGGTGGGTCGGAGCCGACCTCGCCTATAATGGCATGGATTACTATTTCTCCACCCTCATCGTGGCCGGGGCCATTCCCGCCATCAGCCAAAGCTATTACGCGACCAATCGCAGATTCGCCGCTTTGCAAGGTAAGGAAGCTATCGCCTATGATCCCCAAGGCGATGAAGTCTATCGTTTTGCTTACCCATATCAAGAAAACTCTAATGATCCGCTTGTTTATCATATCCTCTCATTAACTAAAGACGGTAAGGGAAAAATGCTTACCGGCAAGACCCCTACCGATAAGGGTGAGCATAAGAAATTGGGCGAAATAATCTATAACTATACCTGGGAAAAGAAAGGCGATGCCTTGCTACTAACCATTTGGGCGACCGGCATCGATACTTCGACCGGAAAGGAAGATACGGTTAACCAAGGTATCATGAAGATTCCTCTCCGCGATACTTTCTATGGTTCCAAGAAGCGTCCGGAAGCCATCGCTAAGTTCAACTATGATCTTCTTCGTTTCCAATTCGATAACTACTATGGCCTAAAGGAAGAAAAAGGTTTCACCGATTTCGATAAATATCTCTCCGATAAGGGATTAAAGAACGATTTGCTTAGCCTCGATGTCGATACTTATGACCAGGCTTTAGCCAAACTACTAATGACCAATATCGATGATGGCCATACCTATTATTCCTGTCCCTCCGTATTCTCAGGTAAGTTCTCTTGGGATGGCAAGAAGATGGCCACCGATAACCTCGGGGAACGCTATAAGAGCCTAATGAATAAGCAAAAGGGCTACATCAAGCTCCGCAATAAAGCCAACAAAGTTGATGAAAACGCCGATGGTTCGAAGCTCCAAGGTCTCTTCTTCCAAGGCAAGACCGCGGTCATTAGATTCGATGCTTTCAATGGCCAAGGCGAACCTTTGATTAACGACTTCGGCGATCCTATCGATAAGGTTGAGCCCCTTAGCGCCATCGAAAATGGTAATGTACCTCAGGCCTTCGAAGCCTCCTTCTACAGGATTAAACAACATAAGGAAATCGAAAACGTCGTCATTGACCTCACCTGCAATAGCGGTGGGTCGGCCAAGGTCTTACCTTATGTGACGGCCTTCTTCTCCGATGATCCCACCTTGTTATTTAGGGATACCGCGATGGGTGTGGATAAGGAATTCCATTATCAGGTCGATCTTAACCACGATCACGTTTACGGGGGAGAGGGCGATACCTTCAAAGGCCAATATAAGTTCTATATCATGACCAGCGACTTCTCCTTCTCTTGCGCTAACTTCTTACCCGCGATCGCCAAAAATAGCGGAGTCAAGTTAATCGGCAAGAAGAGCGGTGGCGGAGGAGCTTCGGTCTGTGTCTTCACCGATGCCTGCGGTTCCATCTATAACACCTCCTCCAGCCAGAAGTGCCTGCTTAAGGTTGGTGATAAATACCAGACAATCGATGGTGGCGTTGATGTCGATTACCCGATTGAATCCGATTCGTGGTACGATTTAGCAAAGCTAGATACCTTCGTCTCCGGTTTGGCCAACAAGTAAAAAATAACTAGGATCAATTCGCTTGGTCCTAGTTTTTCTTTATTAAAGAAAATGCCCAAACGGGCATCTTTCTTATAGTTTGCCGAATCTATCGGAAGGATAATGGCCGTCTTCGACGAGCTTTTGCAAGCTGGCCACGACTTCGGGCTTATCTTCCCTATAGGTGACCCCATGCCACACGGCGGTGGTGGAGAGGACCTTGCAGTGGATTTCTTCTTTGGCGATTAATTCATCGATGAGGGTGGGGATGAGATATTCGCAGGTATCGAGGTTATCTTTGTTTTCGTCAAGGAAAGCGGGGAAGTTTTCCTCGATCTTCTTTAAGATATCGAGAGAGAAGACAAACATATTCATGGAGACCAAAGTATTGGAGGGGATTTGCTTATAGTCTTCCTTATCTAACGGGGTGGCATAGATTTCGTCTCCCCGCCATTCGAGTTTGCTTTCGACTAAAGAAGTGAGGTTGCCCTCGTTATCAAAATCAAGGATGCCACGCTTGACCGAGCCGTTTTTGGTCATGGTGTTAGCGGCATAGTAGGCGACGTTGGCGTAGACCCCTTTGGTGCCAAAGGGTAAGCGGCGGAGATAAGAAGCGGCGACCTTGAAGGCATCGGCGCCATAGAAGTCATCGGAATTGACGATGGCGAAATTGCTGCGAAGGACGTCTTTAGCGCAGTAGATGGCTTGGGCGGTGCCTAAGGGCTTAACCCTATCTTTAGGCATGGAGTAGCCTTTTGGAAGGACATCGAGGCTTTGATAAGCATAGGCGACATCGATATATTTAGCGACTCTCGCTCCCACGGTGGATTCGAAGATCTCGCGGTTTTCTTCTTTGATTAAGAAGACGACACGGTCGAAGCCGGCGGCTTTGGCATCGTAGATGGAATAGTCGATGATGAAGTTATTCCTTTCATCAAAGGGTTCGATTTGTTTGAGCCCGCCAAAGCGCGACCCCATACCAGCGGCCAGAATAAGTAGATCCATAATATTTCGGAATTCCTTTCGTTAATATCTTATATAAACAAAAGCCCCTTGATAAGCGTTTTGCCCCAAGAAGCTTTTATCATCAGAAGTCATCCACCCCCGAGAGGTAACGGTAATAAGCCGCTTTTTTGGGGTTAGGTTTTATTTCGCGTAGGCCCAGGGAATAAATATCCATTAAGCCAAGCATCGCCGAGACATTGCCGTGATCAGCGGCGATTTTATAGAATTCGACGGCTTTCTTGGCGGTACCATCGGCCATATCATAACGATATATTTCCCCAATTAATCTAGGAGAATCAACCCTTTCACCTTGATCATAGGCTTTCTTAAGGTAAGCCATGGCTTTCTTAGTGTCTTTTTTAACTAGCAGCCCACGGGCATAGGTCCTGCCCATAATACAAAGACCCCTTATGTTGCCTAATTCAGCGGCCTTTTCCATTAAGGCGAGTTCTTCTTTATGAGCTTTAGTCAAAACCATGGGGAGACCGCCGGACTTGTAGTAGTGGGGCGCGCCTTTAAGTTTAGCATCAGCTAAAGCAAAGCAAGCTTCCCCAACCCCCTTTTCGACGCTTTTTTCTAAGTAGGGGATAGCTAATTCATATTCTTTGGCGTCAAGTAAGCCTTTGCCAATATCGTAATTGGCCCGGCCATCTCCTTCTTCAAGGGCGGCGAGCAAATATTGCTGACGTTGCTTTAATGGAAGGTCCTGACGGAGATAGAGAAGATAGTTAATCCCTTCTTCGCCCTTAGCTAATCTTTCCTTGAGGGCTTTGGTCTGATTGGATTCCTCAAAAGGTTTTTCTAAGCGCTTTTTAGCGACGGCTAAGCCCAGTTTTGCGGCTTTTTTGCAATATTTATAGGCCGCATCGCTGCCGATGAGATCGGGGTATTTAGCTTGGAATTTGACGATTTCATAAGCGGCCTTTGCGTTATCGCGGTCGGCTTCTTCGATAAGGATACTTAATGCATCATGAGGATTCTTGGCTAAACCATATTTGCCTAAATAAAGGGCTTTGGCTAATTCGATCCTGGCTTCGCTTAGGCCGTGGCTAGCGGCTTCTTCTAAGAGTTTGCCATCATTTCTTCTTTTGGCGACTTCTAAAATGGCCTTACCTCTTTCTTTAGGGGTTTCGATGCCATCTTTAGCAAAGCCAGCATATACCTCATGGGCTTTTTCTAGACGCCTAAGTTCATCTTGGCGGATTGAAATCTCTTTGGCTAGTTCTTCTTCGATTGAGGAAGAATCTTCGCCTTCAAAATCATAAAGACCGATAAGGCCTTCATCGGCTTTCCCTTTTTGCAAACAGAGTTCTTCTAGTTCCATGTTTCCTTCCGTTTATTATAGCATTGGCCTTCTTTTCTTGAAGAAAAACCGCTTGCACCTTCTTTTGTCTATCCTTTTATAGGAAAATATAGGCGGAGGATAGCTTATGAAAATAGCAATTACCTACGATATAAATAGCACGCTTATCGAACAGCATTTCGGGGAGAGCCGGTTTTTCCTTATCGCCGAAGATAAATATGGCCAAGTTAAGACCCAGGTCATCAATAATGGCGGCAATTCCCATAAAGACCTTATTCCTTATTTAAAAGGTTTGGGGGTGGACGTCCTTATCTGCGGTGGGATTGGGAATCACGCGGTTGAACTGCTTTACGATAACGGCATCAAAGTTTTGCCTGGATGCTCGGGGAAGGCCGACCATGCCCTAAGCCAATACCTCGAAGGAAAGCTAAGAGGTAACCTAGCCGCCATCCACGAATGCAAAGAGCATTAATATTTTCTTGCAAATTATCGAGTTAGGATAAAAACTTAATTGCTCCTAGGAGGCAAAGAAATGAAAGTAATCAACGCAGTTGGCAGAATCCTGCTCATCGCCGCCGGTGTCATGATGTTAGCCGCCGGTATCCCCTTAATGATCGAAGCCGTCAATTACCTAAACACCAATAACGTTTGGTGGAACTTCGGCGATCCTACTGCTAGGCAGTACATGTGGAACTTGCTTGGCCATGGTCTTAACGCCTTAGGTGCCGTCATCGCTTTAGTGGCCGCTTTGCTTGGCAGAAGGTCGGGCTGGCTCGCTCTTTATGCCATCGTCATGATGATCACTCCGGTTTACACCGTCGTCACCGGCGTCCAAAATGGCACCCTCAATTGGGACTGGAACAAGATTTGGCCTTTAATCGTCCAATTCGCCGCGCCGCTAATGTACTTCTTCGGTTGCTTGCTGGTTGGAAACGGCCGCCACGACTAAAAAAATCTAAGACCAAGCCCCTTCCCAAACGAAGGGGTTTTCTTTTGCTCGATTTGAATAATTTAGAGAGCAAAAAGCCTGCCTTTACTCTAGGAATCCGTAACCTATTTTTTAAGTTGTGTTATAGGTTACAACTTCTGAATAAGGTCTTTAATATAAGCCAAGCGACCTAGAATAAAAGTAACGACTTCGTTTTCTTTTTCCTGGGTGTTATTCGGCACTAGTCTAATGGCGTCCCGCAATTGGTTTTCTTCTATTGGGGGAAGACTGATTGTTTTAATCAATTCGGAAGCTGCCACATTATTCTTTAGGAAACGTTTAAGCTCTTTGATTAACCCATCGCCAGAAGGGTTGGTGTTTAAACGATCGGTATAACCGAATAGGCAAAGATTATTATCGAAATTAGGGGATAAAGAGATTACCTTTCCGCTTCGGCGGTCGCGCATCAATCCATAGTTTTCATTATGGCGGTCGACGTTGGCGATGAGGCAATCAAAAATGATTAGTTTTAGATACTGCTTAGCGATATCTTTCCCTAGATGCATGATTCTATCGAAAACAAAACTATAATCGTCATTGTTTCCTAGATACCCAAAAATCGGTTCGAAATTGGCTCTTTCGGCGAAATTCAGACTTTTGACGTAAGGATGGTCATATCCGTATTCGGCCGTCGGCATGCCAATTAGTTTGGCAATTTGATAGGCGCAGAGTTCGGAATAGGCTTGATTGGGGCTTTCGGCTTTATATAGCCACCAATGGGTTCCGATTTTCTTCCACCCTTTTTCTAATGACCCACGGGTGTTGAGATCGGGGGAAAGATGGATTTTTCCCGGTAGCAAAATTAGCTTCCCCGATAACGACAAATCCGAATAGAAGTCATTATCGAAGCTGATATCTTTATAGGTTAATTTGGAATGTTTGGGTTTAAACCAATAGTTATCCCCGATACTGGCCCCATGGGCATAGAGGGAAATAAGTTCGTCTTCCTTATCTTTAATCCCTAAAGCTTTAAGTAGGAGTCGGGCGTTGGTTCGGCTATTATCGATGACCCGTAAACTCAGGAATTCGGATATCGAATGGCTGTTTTTGACGATAAAGGGAACAAGTTTCTCATCCATTTCCACCAAAGTGCCATGATCAAAAGTTGCGATCTTTTTATCCCCGGCCATCAAATAACCATCGAATTCCCGGGCGGCTTTGGATAATTTGCCCACGCTTTTAGAAGAGGAATGGAGTTTCTTAAGCAAAGAAAGGATTTCTTTCCTTCTGGCTAATTTGGCTTCTAGTTCAGCAAGCAAGGAGTTATTTAGATAAACGCTTTTGAGTTTTCCCTTCTCTTTGTATTGATGGTAAAAGTAAACCTTTCCATGAATTTCCTTCTTGGAAATATACCCTTCTGGCAAGGTGAGAAGTTCATCGATTAAAGCTGATTTATCTACCATGAGGATATGATAGATTTTTGTAACCTATTTTTCAAGTTGTGTTGTAGGTTAAGACATTGAAGACGAACTATATTCCCAAGTGAATTTAGGAAGGGGTAGGATTCTCTAGAAAACGTCATTTGGGTTTTACTATCCGCTAAAAGAGAAAAACCGGCCAAAAAATGAGACAAAAGTCTTTTTAATTACCTGATTAACTGGTATCTTTTTCCTATGGAAAATAGACCACACGGTCTCTACTTGCTCGATGTTAGGGGTTTAGACATTTCCGATGTCAGCGTTTTAAATGAACTTGAGCTTGCCAGGTTCAATCGTTTTCGTTTCGATAAGGATAAGGCCACTTTCCTTTATGGGAGGAAATTGATTAGGCGTTTCGCTTCCAAAGACGAAATAAGCTACGGTTTTAATAAACGTCCTTATTTCAAAGACGGCCCTTTCTTCTCCCTTAGCCATTCTTACCCCTATGTCGCCTTAGCGGTCTCTTCCTCTCCGATTGGGGTGGACATAGAAAGCCTAGATAGGTTAGATAAGACCCCCGTAACTAGGTATTTCGCCGAATCAGAAAAGGAAGAATTCCCCGAACTTAGCAAGTTATGGTGTTATAAGGAAGCCATTTTCAAGTGCTATGGGGATGGTTATTTCGATCCTAAAGAGCCTTTGCATAAAGATAAGGATGTTTTCTATTTCAAAGGCAAACCCTTTTTTACTTGCGCGCATGAGCGGGGGGATTTCCTGCTCGTGGCCGCCTCTACCATGCCAATCACTTTATCTATAAAAGAAGTCAAGCAGGAGGACTTATTATGAAAAAAGTGCTGCTCTCCCAGGAAGAATTAGGTATCGCCCTTTCTTGCCTAGAACCTAATTTGGCTTACAACTTGCCCTTATTAATCCCGGTTGCTAAGCATGACTTTGAGGAAATTAAGAAGGCTTTGCTGGTTTTGCTAGATAAACATCCCCAATGGAATACCAGGGTCGCCACTGACGAAAATGGGCAGCTCGTTAAATATATCGTCGATGAGCCGCTTAACCTTGTTGAAGGTGGCAAATTAGATAAAGAAGCTTTGGTTCGGCCCTTCGTTTTATTCGACTCCTGCTTGTATCGGATGGAATTCTATAAAGAAAAAGAAGGCAACTTCCTCTTCGTCGATTTCCATCACGTGATAATGGACGGTTTCTCCCTAAATCGCTTCTTTGATGATTTGGCCGCTTTACTTGAAGGCAAGGAAGTGGGGGATGAAAAGGTAACTTGCTTTCAAGACGCCGAAGATAAGTTAACCCAAAGAAACGATAAAGCGGCCTATGAAGAAGATAAGAAATATTTCGAAGAACGCTTCGGGGCCATCGATTTGGAATCCTTGCCCACCCAAGATAAGCAAGACGAAGGCGTGGCCTATAAGGTTATCCATCGCTTGTTAAAGGGAATCGGGGATAAGGAAGTCTCATCCTATCTAAAGGCCCATAACCTCAGAAGGTCATCCTTCTTCCTTGGGGGCTTTGCCTTAACTTTGGGACTATATTCCTTTACCGATGAAGCCACCTTCCTTAGCGTCGATAATGGCCGTAACGAAGGAACCAAGGAAAGCTATGGCATGTTCGTCCGGACTTTCCCCGTCTACATCGATAAGATGGCCGAAGGAAGAATTAGCGATTTCTTAGCCAAAGTCGATGCGGATAAACAGCAAACCTTGCAAAGGAAGCGTTATTCCTATGGCGATTTAGTCAAGGACTTTGGTTATAACGCCGATATACTTTTTGCCTACCAAGGCGATTATTTCTACCGCATCAATCTTGGTGGCAAGACCTTACCGGTTGAGCAGCTCCCCGTTAAAGACGGTAAGGAAAAGCTCTCGATTGAGCTATTTAGGAAAGACGGGGCTTATGAAATCCACGCCGAATATAGAAGTGATCTCTTCGAAGAGGATTCCATCGCCCATCTCCTTGATTCCTTTGCCCATATCGTTTCCGAATTATTAAACAAAGAGAATCTAGAAGATATCGTTCCGACTTCGAAAGAAGATGAGAAGCTTTT